>JAEOUJ010000404.1 GCA_016839405.1 Candidatus Gerdarchaeota archaeon
ATCCTAATAATTACAACACAATTTATCGCTTTGGTGAAGATGTTCAATTCAATTTTACCCTGACAAATATTGGTGATGCTCCAGCTTCAAACATTAATTATAATTTCTATCATGCATTCTTAACTGAAGATTTCAACATTCCAAGAATTGAGGAAATACCAGGAAGTGGAGGTGTAATACCACTTATTAATCCAGGTGAAAGTGAAACAGTTCTATATACACATCCTGCGGAAACAGCTGTTGGTTTACACCCAGTTTTCGCAATCTTTAATTATACAAGTGTTGAAACAGATGATGCATTGCACCCAGATATCTTTAGTACTGTTGGTCATCCAGCTGTATTTAGCTCAATGGACTTTGGCATAGTATTACCTCCTTTAAATAAAGAAGGAACAACAGAACCTACTTATCCAACTCCCGAAGTAAACACTACAGTAGAAGTTCTTGGATTTGTTGAAAATGAAACTACTGTCGGTGACACTATTACTCTTAAAACAACTATAATTAATGTTGGTGATGAAGATACAAATATTATTTATACACAATTTATTCCAAGAAGATTAATTTATGTTGAAGAATCTTTGGAAATTACTATTGATGGTGAACCAGTAACAGAATTTGCACTAGATTATATGCCTTACCAACCTGATTTTGAACAATCAAGATATAATCCATTTATGCCTGCTGTAAGAATATATGGAGATATTGAGGATAATCATATTGTAGGTATACCTCTAGAAGTCGGTGAAGAATTAGTCATCCAAGCAGACTTTGTAATTGGCAGAGGTAGAGGAATTGAAGAAGTAGATTGGGAATCATTATCAGGAAATGATTTTGTAGGATTATATATACCACCTGCAGATGTAAGATACTTCAGCAATTACGATATGCTAGAAACAACTGGAGTAAATGATGGTTCAGATATTCCTCGTGACAGCGAAGAAACCACAGATACAAATATCGCTTCTACTAATAATGGAATTTATACGATTTCAATAAATGAAAAATCAACTATAATTGAAGAAAGAGCATCAACTAATTCCTGGGGATCATATTCAGATAGCTTAACTTTAGTTATCCAAGAATTCCTAGGATTAGGTCCAAATGCCATCTATTATGGCCTTGGTATAATTGCTGTTACTGGAGTAGCTGTACTCATATACTTTACTGCAAATGGTAAAAGAAGAAAATAATTCCCCTCTAAAACACACCTAAAAAAGAGTCATTTTAATTGACTCTTTTTCTTTTTCTGATTTTTTTCGTCATAATCATCTTTATGCACTAACGAAATAATTTTTAGCAGATAATTACTAATTCCTTTTGAGGATTCTAGAATATGTCCAAAAAGGAAGTTAGTTCTGACTATCTACGTGCTCGTGGTTTAAGCGAGCAAGAAATTTTAGTCTATTCAACTGTTCTCGGATTGGGTAGTGCTACAATAGGTGAGATTAATTTAGCAATCAAAATGGAATTACCAGAAATTTATGTTCAGATGAAACAACTACAAGAAATAGGTTATATTAAACAGATACCTGGTAAAGTTCCTCGTTATATTGCTATGGAACCATTCTTAAAAGATTATGCTCAATTAACCTCCCAAATGAAATTAGGACTAATTAATATTAAAGATAACTTCAAAGCTAAAGCAGGGGAGTATGATACTAATATTAAAACCATTGTTCCTGCATTAGCGGATTTTTGTGAGCGAGAAAAAACTGTGAAGCTAAATGAATCTTCAAAACGGATTGATAGACTTGAAGAGGCTATTAAGCAAATGATAGATAATAATTTCCTACAATTAAAGCATTTAGCTAATAGCTTAACTACATGGCCTACTGAGAGTATTGAAAAAACTCTTCCTGCTTTTGAAGAAGATTTAGAAAAGAGCAAAGATGAATTTGTTTCTTCCATTTCAAAATATGCTGATTCCTTAGTAATTGATTCTCGAGATATTAGAGATAAATTAGAAAAAGCTACAATTCATCATAAAATTTTGGTGGCTGAACGCCTAGAAAAAACTAAAGCTGATATTAATCAATCTGTAGTTGAACTACGTGATAATTTAGTCACAAAGAATTTTGCTACTGCTTCCAGTTATAGTGCTAATCTTGATGAAAAGGATGTTCAAGCTAGAGAAAATGCTGCACAAATAATAAGTGATCTTATCAGAAATGTTGTTATTCTCGCTCGAGAAAAACCTGGTGATATTAGTAGCGATACAGCTCAAATGATTAATAATTCTCTTGGACCTCTTTTTAGGCAATTTGATTTCTTACAAAATGAAGTTAAAACTACTTTAGAGAGTTTATTAGAAGAGCATTCAGAAGATGCATCAAAACTTGTTCGCTATGTTAACACTTGCGTTGATAAAACGATACCTGAAGTACTTGAAATTATAACGAATCATCTTGAGGAAAGTAGAGATGAATCAGCCAGGTTTATTGATCAAAAAATTACTGATCCATTTAAAGAACTTGAAAAGATGAAGGGTGATATTACTCAAGACATTCAATTATTCAAATCAAATATTCAAAGAGAAGCGGGTAAACAGGATGAAGTTGCTCGGGCATCAATAGCTGATCGTTTACAAAAAGCAGAAGAACGAGTTGATCTTGCTAATGTAGAAGTTACTGATACTTTAAATCTATCTAGAATTGATCTTGAAGATATTATTCAATCTATTATTAAAAACATAATCAGTGAGAATACTTCTAAAATTGAACAAACAACACATATTCTCTCTGAAGCTGGAACTACACTTGAAAACACAATTGGAAATACTATTTATCTTTTAGATAATACAGGGAAAACTTTTGAAGGAATTGTTAATATGTCTGAAAAAGTCATGCCTATGGAAGAGCTTGAACTTGAATTAATCTTTGGAAATAAAAGTATAGAACGAATGATGAAGGACATGCTATTACGGGCTAAAGAGGAAATCATTATAATTACTCCAAGAGTTATTACAGATTATCTCTATGAAATTGAAAAACAACCACAAATGACTAGTTATCAAATAATCTCCAATATATCTGAAGAAGATATTAGTTTATTGAATTCATTAATAAAACGTGGTAATGTTACTACAATGAATTATAAAGAAGAGAACTTCTGGATTGCTATAAGAGATAATGAAGAAATCTTATATGCTCCAAGGATTGATCCAGAAAGAAATGTTGCATTTTACACAACAAATCCAAAATTCTATCAAATTTTCTTCGGATTAACAAATCAAAATGTTTTCTCAAAGATGAAGGTTAAAGATTTGGAAGCATAACTTCATCTTTTTTATTTCTTATATTAGTATGCTATCTGAATAACAATAGAGCTTATATATTAGAAGTAGTTCTTCTTAAGTGGAAAGTAAATTTGTTTGCTTTAAATCAGCAGGAAACAATAAGAATTGGAGGTTAATCCTTGCCGAAAAAAAATGATAAAGCTATAGGCTCAACAAATATGATGGCTGAATTGTACGAATTACGTATTCCCGGAGAATTAATTGGGAAAGAAGTTATTGATGCTTCAGCTAGAAAGATTGGTATTGTTCGAAATGTTAAACTTACTTTTCCACCACCTGCAATTAATATAATCATTAAAGGTTTAGATATTGAAATTCCTTTACCAATTGACTCCATAGCAACAATTGGCGGAGTTGTACAACTAAAAGAAACTATTAAGCAAGTAGAAGAATTAGAAATTCGTGATGTTGCGCGATTGCGTGAGGAAATAGCGAATGAAATTTCTTCATATCTCCGTTAGAATATGAAATTCGAAACTAATTCTAATTTTTTAATTTCTCAGCTTTATTAATTTACTACTTTTCCTCCAAAAAAACATCTAAAAAGGGATTAAAACCAAATATTAGTAGATAAGAACATATTGTTCTATAGATGTAACACTAATCATCTTAATTCTCCTATAGGAGGAGTAATATACTTTGTCTGAAAACAACGAGAGAATGCTCAGAGAGGAATTACGAGCAGCTGTTAATGAAAAAGAGTATACAGTTGCAGTTGCTAAAGCTGAGCAAATGGCAAGCTATTTTGAAGGGATTGGTGATCAAGAAAAAGCAAGAGAATCCTGGATTCAAGCAGCAAGACTCTTTCTTGAATGGTCACAAAATCAAAGAGATAATCGAACACATAAGAATTCAGCAAAATCCTTAGCTCATGCAGCAGATATTTTTAGTAAATTAGGTGTTGATCAAGAAGCTGCGCAGGCAATATCTTTGGCTGCGCAAGACCTAGCATTTGCAGGTGATGAATATGTAGTTTGGAAGCAACCTGTAGGTGCGGGTGTTTGTTTTGCTGTATCTGCAATTCTGTTTATTTTAGTTTCCCAGGAGGATAAAGCAAATCAGGTAATTAATCAAGTTAGAACAAGATTGGATGCATTACGGCATGATTCTACAGCAAACGCTATGATTGATTTACCTGTGCAATTAATGCATGCAAAAAATCAATTTGATATTCGATTACTAAACAATGTTAAAACCATGATTTATTCTAGTTTAATTCCTGCAATGACAAACAGTGGTTTATCAGAATTTACTTCTTATATCGAGCGTACAATACTTGGTGTTGAGAGTTTTATTAGTGCAACTCAAAAATTCCCTGTTTTAGAGTACGAATTGAAAAT
>JAEOUJ010000405.1 GCA_016839405.1 Candidatus Gerdarchaeota archaeon
ATTTAAATCAAATTCAAAAGTTTCTGAGTAATTAGCATCATCGTCTGGTATGATTGGTTTATAAGGATCCAAAGCACGATTTTTTAAATAATTATCTGTTATTTTATCTGCAGGAAACATGCCTGCTTTTCCATCCATTTCTGCAACCATATTGCATAAAGTTAAGCGTTCACTAATGCTGAAATCTACTACTGATGACCCATGGAATTCTACAGCTTTATAGCTAGCTCCATCAGATTTCATTTCACCAATTATATGAAGTATAACATCCTTAGCAAAAACATTAGGTGATAATTTGCCTTCTAATATTATCTTAATGCTCTCAGGAATTCTAAGCCATGTTTGACCAATAGCCCAAATACTAGCTGCTTCTGTTCTGCCAATTGGTATTCCTGCAGCACCTAACGCTCCATGACTTGTTGTATGTGAATCCGAACCAAAAATTACAACTCCTGGTATTACATGTCCCTCTTGGGCTAAAACTTGATGACAAATACCAAAACCACAATCATAAAAATGTTTTATGCCTTGCTCAGCTACAAATTCTCTGATTATTTTATGGTTTAATGCTTTATTCTCATCTGGTGGAGGAACAGCATGATCAAGTGCTATAAATATTTTATCGGGATTCCAAACTTTTGTAGCACCCATGGATTTGAATTTTTTGCTTATCTCAGCAGAATTATCATGGGTTAAAATCCTATGTGGTTCTACAAAAACTATAGCTCCTTCTTCTGGATTATTGTTTCCAGTTACATTACTGATAATTTTTTGTATTAGAGTTCTACCCATATTGCTCGCCAAAAATTTACCGATTGAATTAACAACATAAAACAACAAATAGATAAATTTATTGTAAGTATTTATCTTTCAAATTTAATTTTTTAATTTTTTATCGACAAAAACAAATCTTTATATATGTAATACTATGTATTATTTATGTAATATAATGTAATAATCTTCCTAAAATCATGCTAAGAGGTGTAGACTCATGAAAGATCATTTAGTTTCAGAAAATACTGAAGAAGTAAATGCTATGAGTGAGATGGAAAAAAATCTCAAAATAGCAATAAATGAGCTTATTGATGAGTCTGAGAGTAAATCAAAGCTAGTCACTCAACACATCTCTATGATTATAACTAATCTTGCTATGGCTGCTGCTTCACTTCGTGTGCAAAAGCAGCAGCAAATAGCAGAAGTAAATAAAAATACATTAGAGATGATAATGGGTTAGTAAAAAATTATCTTTCTCATCATTGTTTTTCATTCTCGAGTCGATATGTAGGTTTTGTCTTCTATGAAAACTATTTGAGCTTTAATCTCATTTTTGTTAATTAAATCAAAAATAATTTGAATAGCACGTTTCTGATCATCATGAAAGAATGCAGTTAAAACATCTAGTGGTAAAATAGATACATTTTCTAAGAAATCATCTAATCGTGCTTTTATCATATTTGTAATGATTTTATTTGAATAATTAAAACCAAGTTTTGGATCAATTATCTCAGAGAGCGCTTTAATATTTCCTTCCAAGAAATTTTGAATTATTCGATCTATTGAAATGCGATATGGCTCATTGAATGCCTTCTTTATAGAACTTGATTCTAAAAATTCATTCCATTCATTTTGTTTTAATGTTCTTATGAGTGAATAAGCAATTAGTATAGCATTATAATCTTTAAGAAATAGAGTAAATTCATCAGTATCTTTTGATTTTGTTTGGATTTTATTTATATAATTACAAATTATAATCTCTTGTATATCATAATTATTTACAAATATTTTCATATTAATACTATGAATTCTATTTTTTGTTATTGATTTGCAAATAGATCTTTTAATAATTAATTTGTTAAAAAATAAATCCAATCTTAATTTCATAATTTCTTTTTTGTTATCAGTAGCAATTCTTGTTAAATATTTAATAAGAAGATTCTCTACTTCTTTACTAGGTTCATTGTAAACTGATGCTAAACTATCTTTAAAAAAAGAAACAAAACATTTGGAGTCTTGTTCAGACAATTTATTAAGTATTTCAGCAGCAGTGATTCTTTTCTTTATATTTGATTCAGAAAGATTTTTGATCAAATATTTTATTGAAGTTTTTTTCAATCTATTATTTTTATTGATTTCTAATAAAAGATGCTTTATCTTCTCATTCTTTAATGAACCATTCTCACTTTCTACTATTTTATCGAAATCAATTTGGAAATTCCATTCTTTCCTATTGCTTTTTTTTATTTGTTCTTTTGAGGGTTCTTTTACCTCATCAGTTTTTATTTTTGAAATAATATTTAGCTTCTTATCAGTGTCTAAATAAGAACTTGATTGAATCAAATCATTTTTTTTAGTTTCTGAATTATCTAAAGGATTTGATGTGCTGTTATTTTCTGAATTGATTTTTTCTGACAATCCACCATCTTTTGTTTTAACATCATCTTGAATAATATCAAAAGTTACTATATCCTCTAAAGGAACTTGCTCAATTTTAATGGATTTTTTTAATAAAATAACTTCGCCAATTCGATTTATATTGCTAACAGGAATTGTTTCATCAACAATAAATTCGCTATCTAAATCTGTAATAATAGCAATTTTCATATGAAGCCGTTTTTTTTCATCTTCAATTAAACCAATGCATTTAGCAATAATATCCCCATTTGGATCAACTATGCTTTTACCTACTAATTTTTCTTCTAAATTTTCTGATTCTTTATTTGTCTTGATCCTACTCATGGTTTAATCACATAAAGGGATGCCTGTTTGAAAGAATGTTCACCTGAATAAAATTATATATCTATTTCTCTTCTACTAAAAAAAGTAATTTCTAACTTTTTAATCTATTGTATCGGGTGTTTTTACTATATTTACGGAATATTTCTCTAAGATTTATATACTACATTCAATGATTGTTTTGTAGGATGTTAGAGCTATCACCTTACTTAATTGTCACGATATTTAATATAATAAAAAATAATCGTGGAATAAATCAAGATGAGATAATAGAAATAGTAAATAAAAAAATAGGTTTAGAATCCGAAAGAGTAAATGAATCAATATTAAAATCAATAGAATTTCTTGAGGAATCAAAACTTATAACCATAATGCCAGGTGAGAGTAAAAAATATAAAAAAGCGGATAAAGCTCAATTATCAATTTCAGAATCAATAACAAATGGTTTTACAAGAAAAGCAAAGGAAATTGCTAGAAGAACTGTATCGACAGTGCCAGCTGATAAAATAAGAAATGCTTTGCTTGGAAAAAAAGTATCAGAATGCCTTTTAATTGATAGGCCATTAACGATAAAATGCTTTTCACCATTAGGTTCTAAAGAATATTTTTTTGAGTTAAAAACCTTAGATGATGAAATCGAAATATTAAATGAAATTAAAAAGATAGATTCATTTCCTGATTATCAGATTATATATGATTTACCAATAATTGAACAATTAGAATTAAAATTCGATTATCCCAATGACAAATCTATTTCAGCATCCGATGCTAGTAGATACACTTTTCCGGTTCAAAGTCCAATTGCTACAAATGATTTAACTCGTTCAAGAAAATTACTTTTTACTGTGGCATCAGCTTGTCGATGGGTTGGTAGTTTTACACAAGAGGGTCCAAAAGGGGAATTTACAAGTATACCCGATTTAATTGATATAGATGATAGTTTTGGTTATACAGCAATAGAAGAAATTACTACCTATAATCAACAAGACTTTGTTGCAGATCAAGTGTTTGCACAGTCATATTTTCAAATGGAAAAAATGCATAATGAAATTGATTTAATTGGTTTTGATGAGCACCCTACAAATTTCCACATTCGTGATGGTCCAATTGTACCTCATAGTTATCGTGATCCGAAATTCTATGATGCTTTAGAACAGTCAAAAAAACTTGTAGATATTGCTTTAAATAGAAATATCCTCTATTTTGGTTTTGTTAAATATTCAGCTGATAAAGCTTTAACGTCATTAGTGAATAATGCGATTTTTAATAATATATTGAAGGGATCGGTACCAGATAATTTTTGGAGTGATTTTGGGTTATTGAGTCAAGTTCTTGAAGATAAAGATGTTACAGTTCCAATAATTAGATTAGATAGAGGATATGATGATCAACAAAGAAAATGTTTAATCCCTTATATGAGCTTTTATTTAAAAATATTCGATTGGGTTTCAAGAATTGATATACCTTGGATGATTTGTAGATCCGATCCAATTGGTTATCGAAATAAAGTTGCTCAGCTAGTTTATTCACTTTCTTCTATTGAATATTCAAAACCTGGCACTTCGCAAATTGTGCCTTTTCCAATTGCTATGGTCGATGAAATGGCTAGGATTGTTGCTCAGAATTTTATTGATATTTCAATTAAACAATTCTACGAAGAATTAGGCCATTTAATTGATAATAGCAGATAAAAGTCTTAATTATTTATACAGCTGTTAATATCCAGGCGATCCCCAAAAGTAAGAATATAATTGATGGAATAATAATTGATATAGCAACAACAAAATACCATTTTTTATAATCTTCAAACGATTCTAAATCAAGATAAAAATAATTATCAGGATTTTTTACTATTACTTTTTTTTGTAACAATCTTTTAAAAACCCAATTTCTGCCTCTGATTTTTCTTTTACTTCCTATTTTTATATTTACTACATTATCGAATTTTTCATAGGGTATTGCACTAGTTTCATCGATTGCTTCTGCATCTTTAAAGAAGTAGACTATTTTGTGATGGTGTCTCATAAAGAATGGTAATTTTCTAATTGTTGATTCATTCATGTTTTATTTCACCAAAAGGATTATTCAAAACAATCCATTAAATCACGATGAACTTCTTTTTTGCTACCAATAAAGGATAGCCAACAAAGTGTATCAATAATGTATTTTGTCGCTCGAACATCTAAAGAAGTAAGTTTATTTAAAATTTCGGGATTGTCAATTTTATTAATTTTCTCTATGTCTTTTCTTTTCTTAATAGTAAATTCATCATAGTATTTATGGAAACAATTACTATCGAATTTTGGTATATTGAATAAATGAGCAGCTATTTTACCAATTATAATGAAATATTCTTCTTTTTCTCTGTTTTCATCTTCTAAATCTATAGCAATATAGAAAACTTTAGCAGTTCGGGAATAAAGTGTTAGAGTTTTTATACGATTGTCTGGATATGTTATAACTCGCTTACCAGATTCCATAACTAATTTAGCTTTTTTCAATTTGTTAAGATAACCATAAATCGTTTTATCAGATTTTTCAGCATTTACTTCTTTAAAGGAATTTTTAATGTCATCAAAAGTCATAGGTCCTTTTAATAAGAAATTTAATAATAATTCACAATTTTTATCATCTTGTAAACATCTAACATGCTCAATATCATAAATAGTTTTCACTAGTTTTTCTTGGTTTATTATAACATCTTGAGTCTTCATAGCTAATCCGTTCTAATATCATTTTCAATGTATTTTTATTTTTTCATGTTAAATTGATAAACAAAAGAAAGAAATTTGATTATTTGAAGCATCTAAGCATATCTTTCAAGATTTCAGGATGTTCTTCAAATAAAATAACCCAACCAGCAAGGTCTAAGATAGGGTATAATTCATGAATTTCAAATTCTTCAATCTGTTTAATTAAATGAGAATCTTTTATGTTTTCAAAATAGGCTGCAATTGCTTTATTTTTCTCTTTTATAAGATTCTGAGTATTTAGTTTTAGGCAATCATTTGGAGCAGTTTTTTGATAACCCAATTTTTCGCGAAGAATTGTATTAAGAATCTCATATGATCTCTCTTCAATTTCCTCTGCACCTTCAAAACGACTTGAAGGAGTGAAAATAATTTTAGCAGCACGGGAAAATAGGGTTTTAGTTTTGATTGGAGCACTATCAATAAATCTTTTACCTGATTCTATTACAAGTTCAACATCTTTTAGATTCTTTAAATAACGATAAATACTTTTAACATCTTTTTTATCTCCCGATTTTTTAAAAGCAATAGCCAATTCATCAACTGTCAATGGACTTTTAAATAAAAATTGTAAAACCTTGCGATGATTTTTATCAGCTAAAACTTCTTTAACTTGTTCATCTGAAAATATCTGTATCACTTTTTGAGGATTGGTTATAACATCTTTGTAAGACATGATTCTCACCCGAATGATAAAGATAACTATCTACTTATAATAATTTACTCCTACTCTTATTTTAATTTTGAGTTTGGAATTTTTATATATAAAATAATTCGAATTATTATTCAAAAAACATCATAATTTTTCGAATTTTGTATTTTTATTAAAGTGATGATAATGAATTCTACAACCTATAAGAATATTTATAACTAAATATAGAGATGTAATTCTTATTGTTGTGAGAATAAATCCTTCCACATCAAATTACACTTTCCCATAGAGGTTCGTAAAAGAAACACGTGAGAACTCGAAAATTAAATCCGAAACATCACCTAAAATTCCGGATAATCCTTCCGAATCGCGTTCTCTGTGTTTCCTATTTTTAAAAAAAATAATTAAAATAAAATTACATTTTTTTTGAAATTATTTTGCGATATTTTAAATAGTTGATTAGTTAATTTCAATTAGTATTAGTAAAAAGCGGATGAGAAATAATTTGACTTATTGCACAAATTGCGGAGCAGAAAACAAGAATAAGTATCAATATTGTACAGAATGTGGTGCAGCACTTTATACAGAAGTAAAATTAAAGCAAGATAATATAGAAAAAAGTGATTTATCACCTGATTACAAATCTAGAACTGTGCCAGTATTTGGTAATTTAATTAGAAGAAATTACATAATATGGTTTCTATTGTCAATGGCTTTTAGTCCTTTCATGTATTTCTATTTGTATTTCAATTTCATGGATTTAAATGAATTAGAAAAATATACTCCAAATAAAGAAGGTCCTTCATTAAAAACAGATCTTGATAAATTAATTATTGAGCTTGTAATATCTTATCTTATACCATTTTATATATTTGTAATTTATTACCGCAAATACAAATTACTAAGTGAATATCTTGAATATAATCAAAAAAATCAAAAAACATTTCCAATCTCAGGTAAAAGACGATTAATTCATACTCTATTAGCCTTTTTCTTAATATTGATCTCATCTACTTGCATAGCTTTAGGACCATCATTAGTTTTCTTATCATCAATATACTTAGCAATATTCTTACCAATAGGCATTGTCTTAATGGTAATTGCAATAGGAATATCCATCTATTTAATTTATTGTGAATATAAATGGCAAGAAGCACTTAATGAGCGAATATTGATGATAAATCCAAATGCTCAAGAAAAAATTCTATTCTAGAGGATTTTTTCTTTTTACTTTATTAACAAGTAAAATTTTTATTTTAGTATAAATTATACTTGTTAATTCGTTAAAGATAGATTATACAGGAGATAGCACATTGGATAAGGTTCAAAGAAATACTTTAGTAACCATTATTGTTGTTAGCGTTATATCAACAGGTGTTATTGTTGGATTTTCAATTCCATTGGGGATTTTTCCACCTATTGGGGATTTACTCTTTCCTGGTAATGGCTTATGGTTAATAGAAGATGATGTTGCTAGTGAAGAAATTATTAAATCAGATTATTTATCACATGATGTCGTAGTTTTACGAGATGAATGGGGAATACCTCATATTTATGGATCAAATGAAGATGATATCCTATATGCTTTGGGTTATGTTCATGCACAAGATCGCTTATTTCAAATGGATATGGCAAGAAGAGCAACACAAGGAAAATTAGCAGAAATTTTAGGTTCAAGTATGTTAGATTCAGATAAAATTGCTTTAACAAAATTAATGACTTATTGGACAGAAGAAATAGTAAGTGCAATGGAAGCTAGCAATGATCCTATAGATAAGCACTTTATAAATTCATTAGAATCATATTCAGAAGGAATAAATTATTTTATAGATACAACTAAAGCATTACCCTTGGAATTTCAATTCTTAGGTTTTAAACCTGATTATTGGACCTCTAAAGATACATTTTCATTTATCAAATATATGAGTGAAATGTTAACATGGGATTATTCTGATTTCGTAAATATTTTAATTAAAGACGCAATTGGCATGGATGCTTTTCAAGAGTTATTTGGTTATCCTTTACCATATCAAATACCAATAACAACTGAATATGGGATAGAATTTGAAGTGGATATTGAAGAAAAGAGTAAAGAAATTGTCGAAGAAATAAATGAAGTAATTGTAAGTCTAAGCAAGCAAGTTTATGATAAAATAAAAGAAATACCAAGAGAAAAGCAATTTCTAAACAAGGTTGATGTCCAAGGTTCAAATAATTGGGCTGTTCATGGAAATAAAACAGCAACAGGACTCCCACTATTATCCAATGATATGCATTTAGGTTTTGATTTACCAGGAATATGGTATGAAGCACATTTAGTTAACATCGATCCACTTTCCGATTTTAATGTTTACGGATTCTTTTTAGCAGGTGTGCCATATCCAATTGTTGGTCATAATGCTTATGTTGGATGGGGAATGACAAATACTGCATATGATGTAATTGATTGGTATTATTATGATGGTATAAATGAAACACACTATTGGTATAAAGGAGAAGCAACAGAATACACAATAATTAATTATGAAATTGCTATAAAAGGTCAAAATCCAGAATCATTTCAAGTTAAATCTACAAAACATGGACCAGTTTTTAATGATTTCTTAAGTACAGATTTATATCAAATTTATACAGATAAAGTAATTGCTTGTCGATGGATTGGGCAATCTATTACTAATGAAGCAGTAGCGATTTACAAGTTTACTTTATCGAAAAATAGAGCAGATTTCAATGAAGCATCAAGGCACTTTTCAACTCCAGCTCAAAATTTGGTTTATGCAGATATACATGGAGATATAGGTATAAGACCAACTGGAAAAGTACCTATAAGAAATGATACGGGAATTCCCTCATGGCACCTTGGAAATGGTTCAATGCCTTATAATGGATCTGCAGGTCAAGGTGAATGGATAGGTTATGTACCATTTGATGATTTACCTCATTCAGAGAATCCTAGCCAAGAATTCGTTTTATCAGCAAATCAACAAATTGCAGGACTTGATTATTTGAAAAATTACACTTTGCAAAATCCAATTGATATCTCAAATGGATACAGAGCAAGAAGAATTAACACATTATTATCAATAAATGATGATATAACAATGGAAGATATGGAATCATTTTTGCTAGATATTTATTCTACAAAAGCTGGTAATTTCACATCTTATTTATTAGATGTAATAGCTTCAATTCCTGCTAAAACAAGTTTACAACAAAATGCATTTATTGCTTTGGCTTCTTGGGATTATAAACAGGAAAAAGAATCATCTGCAGCAACAATTTTTAATTTGTGGTCTGAAATCTATCGTTACGAAACATTTTATGATGATGTAATAGATGCTGGAAGTCCATATTTACCTATGTCTACTGTTCTTGAATGGTTTACTAAAAATAATGCTACAACTCATTGGTTTGATAATATAAATACTCCTGAAATAGAAACAAGAGATGATATAATTCTATTGTCATTTAACAAAGCATTAGAAGGATTAGTAACCTATTTTGGGACAGAAGATTTAACAGAATGGCAATGGGGAAATCTTCACCAATTAAAAATAGATCATTTAACAGGATTAAGTGCTTTGGGTTTTGAAGCTGTTCCAGTTGATGGAACAAGTGATACTGTAAGTCCATTCAGCGGGTATCATCTATGGAACGGGGAAAAAGTTGTACTAGATTATTGTGGATCTGGCTCTTCAGAACGAATGATAATTGACTTTAGTAATCTAAATAATTCAATATCAATCATACCATCAGGTCAAAGAGGAATCTCAAATTCAAAACATTACATTGATCAATTGTTAATCTATTTGGATGGAGGATTTCATACACAGTATTTTGGAATAGACACAATTGAAGGATTTAAGGAAAGCTGGATTGAGTCAAAAATAATTTTTGAAGCTAGAGGTGAATAAATTGACTGAGAATATTGAATATAAAGCTAAGGAAACTAAAAAAACATTGGAAGCAGAAAAATTAGAAAGAATTATTCAACTACTTGGAGTATTTCTATGTTTTATTATTGCATTTGGTTTAGCTTATACAAAAATATGGCCACTTGCATTCCTAGCAGCAATAATAGGGGGAGTATTTTTCACTGAGATGAAAAAAGGAGTGCTTGTTGGAATGTTTGGTGTAGGTATAGGATGGACCATTTATGTAGTAATACAAATAGCAAAATCAAATGTAATGACTCTAATAAATCAAGTGGTTGGAATAATAATCGGCAATGAAAGTCTAGGTTGGATAATTGTTGTTGTTATAATACTCATTGCATTAATTATTGGCGCACTAGGTGGAACATTAGGAAGTGGATTAAGAAAAATTATCCAAAATGCAATTCTTAAATCTGATAAATATAGTAATTAAATTTAAGTACTAAATGAAAAGCATGTAATTTATGCCTGAAGAAGAATTAGATTATGAACAATTAAACATGGATGGAATATTTGCTTTATTAAATGGTGAATTTAAGAAAGCAAGGGAATTATTCCTGAAAGCAATATCAATAAATGAAGATCCTTTTGAAGCTTATTGTAACATAGGAAAAGTAGCAATATTAGAGCAAAAAATCGATGAAGGGATAAAATATTTTCAGAAAGCAATTGAATTAAATGATCAATATATTGAGGCATTACATAATCTAGGAGTGGCTTATTACAAGAAGAAAAATCTTGAGAAGGCAATAGAATACTATCTAAAAGTTACAGCAATAAATGATAAATACTTTGAGAGTTGGTTTAATTTAGGAAACAGTTATTTTGAGAAAGGAGATTTGGATGAAGCAGTAAGGAATTATAAAAAAGCAATTGAAGCGAATCCAAATTATACAGATGCATATTTTAATTTAGGAAATACTTTCAGAGAACTAGAACAAAACGAGAATGCAATACAAACGTATGAAAAAATATTGAAAATAAGACAAGATGATCCAGCAGTTTATTATAATCTAGGATATGTTTATCAGATAATTGGAAAATTGGATAAAGCAATTGAAAATTATAAAAATGCAATAAAATGGAAAAAGGATTATCTAAGAGCAATAATAAACTTAGGAATAGCCTATAAAGAAAAGGGAAATGAAAAAGAAGCAAAAGAAATGTTCGAAAAAGCTTTGAAAATTAATCCAGAATTAGATTTCGTGAAAGAAAAATTAGCTGAAATGAAGAAAGAAATGGTGTAAATTTATACAAAAATAAAGAGAAAGAAGAATTTGTATGTAACAATATTTTCAGAATGTTCTATTTATAGGTTTATAAAGTAAATATTATGAGGTAGCTAGTAAGTAAAATTAAGAGCTACAACTCTAAGACCAAGATATAAGGGTGCGCATCCAGTATAAAGAACACCGCTCATTTCTTTTAGCACCCTTATCTTAATTTACTAATTAGTAATTAAAAACCCCAATTTTTCTCTGCCAAAAAAATATTAAGGAAAAATTAACTATCAAAATATGAAATAATAGAGGTCTATTAAATGAAAGTAACTTGGTTAGGACATGCAGGTATAAAAATAGAAGATAATGGGAAAATAATCTTTATAGATCCTTGGTTAACTGGTAATCCAGTTGCTAAAATGAAAGTTGAAGATATTAAAAAAGCTGATCTAGTTTTTGTTACTCATGATCATGGCGATCATGGTTATGCTGATGCTGTAACTATTTGTAAAAATACTAATGCAACTTTTGTCAGTATTTTTGAATTAGCTAATAAAGCTCAAACTGATGGTGTTAAAAATGTTATAGGTGGTAATATTGGTGGCACAGCAGAAGCTCAAGGCATTAAGTTTGTTTTTACCGTTGCTCTCCATAGTTCTGATATTGGTCATCCATTAGGTTTTGTAATTTTACTTCCTGAAATGGCTATTTATCATGCTGGTGATACTGGTATTTTCTCAGACATGAAATTATTGGGTGATCTTTATGATGTTGATCTTGCTTTCTTACCTATTGGCTCACTTTTCACTATGGGTCCTAAAGAAGCAGCTAAGGCTTTACAACTCTTGAATTGTCAAAAAGTTGTACCAATTCACTATAAAACCTTCCCAGTTCTTGTTCAAGATGTTCAATTATTCAAGGATGCAGTAGGTCCAATGGTTGATGTTATAGCTCTTGAACCTGGTGAAGTTCGAGAAATCTAATCTTTCTTTTTATTTTCTCTTTTTTTTCAGATCAATTAAAACCCCAAAATCGTTTAATTTTTCCATCAACAATTTCATTAACTACTACAAACTTTGTGCCGATTAGTTCTTTAACTTGAGCTTCAACAATAGTTTCTTCTACAACAACGAATTTCCCAGTAATAAATTTCCTAGTAAATTCAACTTTCACTCCTCTATATTGTTTCCATACACCTTCATATAATGCTCGAACATCTTTTTGTCCTTTTATCATTTGTTTTGTAAGTAACATATGGACTTCAATGTCTTCACTCATAGTATTCATAAAACCATCTAAATCTTGCTCATTATATGTTCTCAGATGCTCTTCCATTAAATTCCAAATATCTTCTTCAGTAATAATCATAACCTCCAAATTAGTAGAACTATTTTTAGTTTAAAATATTTCTTCACTAAAAAACCTTAATCCCAAACAATTTTTATACTTCCATTTTCATTTGAACACTTGAAGGAACAATTAAAAAGGATAATGTTTGAAAAAATATCATTAATCACATTAATTAACTCTCGAGGGTATTTCTCTTGAAATGTTGTTATGATCCTAATCTAGAAGCAGAAGGTAATTGCGTTAATTGCAATGTTCCTTTATGCAAAACATGTCTAACAGATGCTGAATTAAATGAAGGGCTCTGTCAAGCTTGTTTACGTCAAAAACGATTTATGCGTATTTACCAAATCTTCCGAATTGCTAGTTGCTCAATTGGTGTTGGCTGGGCTGTTTTGGCTTTTATTGTAATTGATGCTGAAAAATGGACTACCAATCTTACTTATGGTCTACTTGGTATTGTTGGAGCTTTTGGTCTTAATATGATTGTTTTAGTTCTACTTTCTAGATTCCTACTGCTGAATCTAAAACCACATCAGAAAGTTTTTGTTGCTTTAGCACGGTATTCTGTATCTGGCAATAAAGTCTTCTTTACACAAGCTGTTCGAGCTATGAAGAAAGTTGATATTATTGATCAATACAAAGATGCTTTGTTCGATCAATTAGTTTCTATTCTTATCCTGCAACCTTACGATTTGCCTTTTGATTGGGTGTCATATTTATGTGAGAATTTTAAACTTACAGAAGAAGAATTACTCTCAGGTATTTTGAAATTTGGAACTGATGTTTTTGAAGAAAACATTTTCAATCAACATTATTATCAAGCAATTGAACCATATATCGAAGTTCTTAAGCGAACAGAAAAAAATGATTTATATCATAAATTAATTGATCAAATACTCAAACGTTTAGAAGAAGTAGATCTTAAAGCTGCTTCTCGACCTGCTCCAATTACTTTTCAAGGAATACAACAAGCACAACCAGTACAACAAAGAGAAAAACCATCAGTTTTACGTGATCGTGCTTTTCTAACTGAACTTAAATTGATAGATGTGGAATTGGAGGAATTTCTAACAAAAGCTGGCCGTAAAGATGACTGGCAAAAGATTGAAGAAGTAATTAATCAGTATGAATTGCCAAAAGTACCAAAGAGTACTTTTGATGCTGCAAGGTTAATGGCTACTCAAACACAAACACAATTAAAAGGACCTGATGGGATTGCAGGTACTGCTGATGATTTAGGCGATCCAAGTAAAATTAAAATTTGTGCAGAATGTGGTATATCATACCCAAAAGATCAATTATTATCCTATGAATTCCGTGGTGTTTCAGTTAATGTTTGTTATCAGTGTAATCAAGAATTGGAAAATGATGGTCATCGAGAACCAAGATTACTTGCAAGCATTCGTAAACCAAAAGAACACAAAAAATTAGTTGATGAAGATAAAGATTCAAAGTAATCTCTTCATTAATTTCTTTCTAATTTTATACTTATTTGACGAAATGCTCTTAATTTTGTTATAAATGATATTAGTTAGTGTGATTTCTATGCGCCCACCATGTGAAATTGTTGCTCAGGAGTTATTGCCACTTATACGTGGCTATGTTGCATTTGATTTAAGCAAAAAAATGACTCAACAAGAAGTAGCTGAAAGTATGGGAATTAGCCAACCAACAATCAGCAGTTATTTGAAATCATTTTCTAAATTACAGGAAGAAGGGAACGATAGCTATCTTGAAAATGAATCTGTTAAAAAATTAGTCGAGAATATATCTCAAATGGTTGAATCTAATCAACCAGCAGAGGATATAATTAGAAATGTTTGCACTATATGTGTTTCTCTTAGAGTTAGTGGAGAAACATGTAGAAAGCACATTGCAAGTTATCCAAAAATCTCTCAAGGATGTGCTGGTTGTTTACCAATTGCTGATCGATCATTGGTTGATACTAGACAAGAAATTCTCAAGCAATTAGATGAAGCTGTAATTGAAATAGAAAATAATCTTAATTTCACAAAAATAATGCCTCAAGTTAGAATAAATATCTGTCAGTGTATTGAAAATCCAAAAACAATTGATGATGTAGCTGCTATTCCTGGAAGAATGACAATGGTTAGAGGACGTGTTCGTGCCTTGTTACCACCAGAATTTGGCGTTTCACAACATACTGCTAAAATATTGTTAAAATTAAATTCTATCAACCAACAAATCCAAGGCATCATTTGCATTAAGTACAATGATAAGATTCTTTCAATTCTTAAACAATTGAATATAAAATTCAAAATACTAGCAAATGAGATTTTTAATAAGATAGAAAATTTTTCTCAAGAAGATTTGAAAAAAGAATTAGCTGATTTACATGATTATCTTAAGAAACTTGGTAATAATGAAGTTTATACTATTATTAATCAAGGGGCAATGGGAATTGAACCTATAGCCTATTTATATGGTAACACAGTTAAGGATTTAGTTGATGTTTGCCAAAAAATTTCTTCAAATCTTTAATATTAAATGAATTAATAGAATATTCTATCACTTAATTCTAAAACGAATTTATAAAAGGTGCAAATATTTTTCAATTATGAAGATATTAAAGAAATTCAGTAATTTTAATTGATAAATGAGGGTTTAAGATGAAGCAATATAATAAGCGTTCATTTCTACTTTTATCATTATTATTCTTATCAACAGTGTTACCATCCATATTAGTTAATTCTAATATAGAGGTAAAAAATTCTTCAGCAAAAATATTTGTAGAAGAAGTGTTTGATTTTAATGGTGATAACATACAAGATGAATTTATGGATTATGTGGAAAAAAAGGGTGAAACTATTATAAAAGCGGTTGTCCTTTTTGACCATAAAATCAATGGGATGGATAAATATCGATTGACTCAAAAAGGAGCTAGTATTTCTAGTGACGTGTGGGATTTAGGTCGAAGAATTTTAGTAACTACTCATAGTGATAATCTTGAATTAATTGGCAAAATACCTGGGGTATCACTAATAACTTCTGCAGAAAAAAGAACGATAATTGTCGTAATAGAAGGAAATGATTATTCAGATTTAGAGATATTAGAACAATTTGATGGTTCAATGATATTTTGGGGAATTGGTTGTGCTTATGTCCCCTACTATTCTGGCATTGAAAATGATATTGATAGACTTGGCGATTATTCCATAATTGCAGATATGACTGATATCAAATTTTATCCACAATCAACCTCTAAAAATACTGAAAATATTGTTTTTAATACAGCTACTGCTGATACAGCTGAATACATAAATGCTACAGCACTCTGGGATGATGGATATGATGGTAGTACTGCAAAAGTAGGTGTTATGGATACTGGAATAAATATTGATCATAATGATATAGCTGGAAGAGTGATAGAAGCACAAAGCTTTGTTTTAACAATCTATGGACATCCAGAAGATGATCCTACAACAACCGATTATGAAGGACATGGCTCTCATGTAACTGGAATCATTGCTGGAGATGGAACAAATAATCCGGATTACATTGGAATGGCTCCTGATACTAACATTTATTTTGCTAAAATTGGCGATCCAGCAACATCACTATGTGTTATAGCTGCTTTAGATTGGTTAGTTAATGACTTGGATGTAGATGTAATAAATTATAGTTATGGTGCTGAAGATGAAGTTGGTGTTGATGTTGTAGAAGCGACTTTTAGAAATGCTATTAGAAATAAAAATGTTGTATGTGTTACATCAACTGGAAATGAAGGTTATGAGGGTTTTTATTCAGTTGGAAGGCCTGCATCTCTTGATGATATTATATCTGTTGGTAATTTAGATACAACTGGTATACCTTTTGAAATAGCTCAAACTTCTAGTAAAGGTCCTACTTCAGATAATCACATGAAACCTGATATACTTGCTCCAGGAACTGAAATAATGTCATTAGCAGGTGGAGGTCAAGGTTATGAATCAAGAGGAGGTACTTCTATGGCATCTCCTCATGTTGTTGGTGGTATTGCTTTATTAATTGATGCTTGTAAAGATAAAGGAATTTCATATAATCCTGGTTTATTAAAAGCTGCCATTATGAATACTGCAGCTAAATTACCGTCTAATAATATTTTATCGGAAACACTTGGTTTAATTGATGTTGGACAAGCATGGCATTATATAGAAAATGCTCCAGAAGTTAGCGGGTATCCACTTGTTGGTGCATGTAATCCATACAAACTTCCCTTACCTTTCTGGGAAACTATTATCCAAGGGCAAAGAGTTGAACAATTCTTAACATGTGTCTCACCATACAAAAATTCCCTTTCATTAGAATTTACTGGAACAGCTGCACCATTAATCACCTATGAATTATATCAAATTCATTATACAACATTATTTAGATTAGTAATTAATGTTACAAAAGATACACCACTTGGAATTTATACTGGTCAAGTAAACTTCAAGTATTCAACAAATGTTCTAGACACAGCTGAAATTGAATTTGAAGTAGTAGCTGGATCAGGAAAACGAATATTACTTAATTTTAGAACTACAAAAGATAAGGAAAATCATGAGAATTTTGGTAGATACAATGCATTTATCGATGATGCATATTCATCAGGTTAT
This sequence comes from Candidatus Gerdarchaeota archaeon, assembly GCA_016839405.1. The sequence goes on from JAEOUJ010000405.1 coordinate 17,242, forward strand.
GCAATTTGTGACGAAAATGTCTATCTTGATTCTGGAGTGTTAAGTCAATATGATGCAGTTTGGATACCAGATCCTTTCAATTATTATTACCCAGAAGCATACAATTATACAGTAGATGTTATAGAAACTTGGAATCCCTGGACAGAAAATGAAAAATTAGCTCTTACATCTTATGTCGAAAATGGTGGCTCAGTTTTCATCAATTTTAATGGTTTGCATATTGTAGACGATGAGGATTTCGGACCACTTGTTTTCGGAAGCAATATAACAGTTATTAACGAATGGATTAGTCATTGGGGAATAACTGCATCAGATACATTATACTCTGGAGCAGCTCAATTAGTAAACATGAAAGGAATTAGTGCATTAGCTGCTGGAGTAGACGCAATTGATCACTTAGGAACAACATTAGAAGTAACAGGTGATGCAATAACACTTACAGAGGAAACTGATGGTACTGAATTAAATACTATAGCAATCTACTTACATGATAGTGGTGGAAGAATTATAGTTATGGCAACAAATACTCCTTTGGATTCTATTGGATATATTAATGATTATCATGAAGATGAAACACAAAATGATATTTTCGGTCAAAATATAATTAGATGGGTAACTGCAGAACACAGAATTCGACTACAAAACATTACTGCTGCTGATAAAATCATTACTCTTCGTTATGAATATTTAACTGGTCCTGGTGCTGATTTTAGTGGTTATGTAATTAGACCTGATACCACTCAAGAAGATCTTGTATTTACAGAAATAACTCCTGGAATTTGGGAAACATCGATTGCAAAAGCTAAGAAAGGAACTTATGAATTCATTGTTGAATGTGGACCTACCGGTGAAGATGAATTTGATTATATAAAATACGATTATGGAACAGCTGGTGGTCTAGGTTTAGAACCTGTTTATGTTGTTTTAATTAGTGCTTTTGGCTTAGCAGGTTGGTTCTTAATTCAAAAGAAACAAAAAAGAAAACAGCAAGCTTAAATCTTATCTAATTAAAATAATAAGGATGAGTATTAAATACTCAATCCTTTAATTCTTTTTTTAAATTTATTAAAATGCAAAATCCAAGATTAAATAATAGCTTATCCTTTTACTTTATTACATAAAAATCAAAGAATCTATGTTTATAATCATAGCAGAAATATTTTTCAATTAGGTCAATTATCACCTTTGATTAGCTACTAATTAATTAATGAGTGTTAATTATGAAACGTGGAAAGATACTCTCGTTTTGTCTTCTATCACTATTTCTAATAACAGCAGTTGCACCTTCAATATTAACCAATACAAATATTGAAGCGAAAATACCCACTGCTAAAATATATCAAATGTTAATTAATGATAAGAATGGTGATAAAATCCAAGACGAATTTTTGAGTGAAATAGAAGTAAAAGGTGAGACAATATTAGATGCAGTAGTATTATTTGATCACAAAATCACTGAAATGGATAAATATCGACTCACACAAATAGGTGCAATCCTATCAAGTAATACCTGGGATTTGGATCAAAGAATTCTAATAACTACTCATAGTAATAATTTTGAGAATATAGCAAATATTCCTGGTGTTTCTTTAATTACTTCTGCAGAAAAAAGAACAATTGCTATAGCTATTCAAGGTAGTGATTTTTCAGATCTTGCAGCATTAGAGCAATTTGATGATTCACACATATTCTGGGGAATTGGATGTGCTATAGTTAATTATTATTCAGGCATTGAAAATGACATAAATCTCTTAGGTGATTATACTGTTATTGCAGATGCAACTGATGTCAGGTATATTGCTAAAGGAACAAATGAAAACACAGAACCAATTGAGTTTGGAATTAATACACTTGAAACTGCAGAGCAAATTAATGCTACAGCTCTTTGGGATGCAGGTTATGAAGGTTCAGGTGTTATTGTAGGAATACTTGATACAGGTATTAATAGTGCTCATAATGATATTGCTGGTAGAGTGATTGATGCTGAGAGTTTTGTTTTGGAGATTTATGGCGCTGAATCAGATGATCTAACTACAGATGATATAAGTGGTCATGGCTCACATGTTGCTGGAATTATTGCTGGTGATGGTACAAATAATCCTGCTAATATTGGTATGGCTCCAAAAACTGATATCTGTATGGCAAAGATTTTACCAGCTTCTCCAATGATTATGACTTTAGCTGCTCTAGATTGGCTTGTTAATGATAAAAGTGTTGATGTCATTAATTTTAGTTTTGGTGCTGCTGGAAGAACATGGTTGGATCCAGACCCAGTTGAAATTGCCTTTGATAATGCTGCTAAAAATGATGGAATTCTTTCAACAATTTCAGCTGGAAATGAAGGTTATAGTGGTTTTTATACTATTAACACACCAGCATCAAGTGATGCTGTTATTGCTGTTGGCAATTTAGATACAACAGGTGTTCCTTTTGAAATAGATCAAACTTCAAGCAAAGGTCTTGTTGTTAATAATCATATGAAACCTGATGTTCTCGCTCCAGGTACTGATATAATATCCTTAAATCAGATCGGTCAAACCTATATTTCCCGAAGTGGGACTTCAATGGCTGCTCCTCATGTAGCAGGTGCAATTGCACTCTTAATAGAAGCTTGTGTTGATCAAGGAATATCAATTAATCCAGGTTCACTTAAAGGTGCACTTATGCATACTGCAGTTCCTCTTGCTTCTGAGAACACACTTTCAGAAACCTTAGGTATTATTGATGTTGGACAAGCTTGGCATTTACTTGATAATGCTCCTACAATTGATGGTAAACCTTTAGTAGGTGCTGGAAGTCCAAATGAACTACCATTACCATGGTGGGAAACTATTATCCAAGGACAAAGAGTTGAGCAATTCTTTACATGTGTTTCACCATACAAAACAAGCCTATCTTTAGAAATCTCAGGAACAGCTGCTCCATATATAACATATGAACTTGTTACTGCACATTATACTAGTATTTTCAGATTAGTTTTCAATATAACTGGAGATACACCACTTGGTATTTACACAGGTGAAATTAAATTCAAATACAAAACATATGTTTTAGATACTGTTGATATAGATTTTGAAGTTGTAAGCGGTCTTGGAAAACGTATGTTACTTAATTTCAGAACAACTAATTGGGTACAAGATCATGAGAAATATGGTCAATATGTACCATTCATCGAGGATCTTTATTCAATGGGATATCCTATTTGTGAAGAAAATGTTTATCTCGATTCAGGAGTTTTAGATCAATATGATGCGATATGGTTACCTGATCCCTTTAGTATTTTCTTCCCTGATAGATGGGATGAAGATTACACTGAAATGACAACATGGAATCAATGGACAGAAAGTGAAAAAACAGCTTTAACAAATTATGTGGAAAGTGGTGGTTCAGTTTTCATTTGTGCAAATGGTTATGCTGGTGAAGATATTTTTGATCCTCATGGTTTAGTTCCATATGGCACAAATATTACAGCAGTTAATGATTGGACTGCACAATGGGGCATTACTATGACTGATGATATCTATGCTGGAACTAAACCTGTGGCAATAAGTATGAAAGGTATTCATGCTTTAGCTGCTGGTGTAAATGTAATTGATCATTTTGGTGCATTATTAGAAGTTACTGGTGAAGCTATAAGTTTAACAGAAACAATTAGTGGTTCTAAATACGATGCTTTAGCTATTTACCAAGATGATAGTGGTGGTCGTGTAATAATTATGTCAACTAACTTTAATCTCGATTCTGTTGGTTATATTAATAATTATAATCTTGGAGAAACTCAAAACGATATTTTTGGTCAAAATTTAGTACGATGGGCAACTGCTGAACACAGAATTCGACGTCAAAACATCACTTCTGTTGATAAAACAATTACTCTCAGATATGAATATCTAGCTGGTCCTGGTGCTGACTTTAGTGGATACGTTGTAAGACCTGATACTACTCAAGAAGATCTTGTATTTACAGAAATAACATCTGGTATTTGGGAAGCTACTATCTTAAATGCAAAAGAAGGTTATCATGAATTCTATGTCGAATGTGGTACCACTGGTGAAGATGATTTTGATTATATCAATTACTATTATGAGAAATCTGGTGGTTTAGGTTTTGAATCACTTTATGTAGTTCTCATCAGCGCATTTGGCCTTGCTGGATGGTATTTCATTCAAAAAATTAGAAAAAACAAAGAATAAGATTCATACTAAACGAAGATGCCTAATAGCTCTTCGTTCCTATTATTTTTTTTGTTTTAACTATCTTTCACAAAATTTTGTTAGTTTTTACACATACCGTATAACTTAATAAAGAATGATTTAACAGTTATACGAAAAATATAACAGCATTGTTAAAATGAAAAACGATAGGAGAATTATTTCCATTGTCATTCGAATCAGAAGCTGCACGGTTACAAAGAGAAGGTATTGTTGGCGCGTTAGCATTAATTGGAGCTGATGGCCGAGTATATTGGCAAACACAAAATTGGCAAGTTGATGGTCCAACAATTATAGAAGCCTGGACAAAGAAAGCTCCTTGGATTGTTATTCAAGGAGTGAAATATTCAACAATTGATATAACCAATAGTCGACTTGTGTGTACTAATGTTCAACAACAAGGTCATATTGTTATAGCTAAAACACCTTTCTGGCAAGGTTTTATTATGGCTTGGTGTTCACCAGCAAATCCTGTAAGGTTAGTTTATGTTGATATAGCAAAATTAGCTTCTACTGTAAAACCTGGATAGTTATTTCTTCTTACTAATGATGATTCTCATCTTTGGGAATCATATCATTTAATTATTTTAAAAAAATTATTTTTATTCATCAAAAATGTTTGATCCTTGTGTTTCATAGGCTTTAATGAAAATAGTCCCTTGTTCTACAACTTGTATATCTGATAGATCAATACCAGTAACATTCATATGGGAAAGATATGTGCCATATTCTGTTAACGATTGTATTTTTTTACCTACAATAAGTGTTTTCAGGATATTATGTGTACAAAGAGAATCTTTTAATCCAACACCAATTGTTCCAGTGACTGATTTAGAAATATCACTCATTATTTCTTTTTCAAGTGCAGCATTTGTAAATAAGGCAATAATATCTCTCGATAGTTTTTCACTGATTAGCATAACAGGATTATCTGATAAAGATAATCCTAAACAAGTTCCAAGATGTCGACCATTAATACTTCTAACGCGAAGACAATCCAAGGGATAAATCTCAGATGGTTGAAAAATTCTAGAAGTATTTTTAAGAATAACTTTCTTTTTAGTCATTTTCTCTATGCTTCCACCTGAAACAAATAATCTAAATGTATTAAGAATTTCATTTGGTAGAATTGGAAATCCTCTTTTTAAAGAATAATTAATTAAAGTTTTAGCTTTGAGTACTTCTCCTTCAGGTAGGTGTAGTTGTTTTGCGATAAGATACTTTACCAACCATAGTTGTTCTTTTGAATCCTTTTCATTGATTTCAAGTCTTCTTACTAAATAATCAATTAATGATTTATTAGGTACCTCAGCATCTACTAACAATATTTTTCCTAATAATGGATGGTTAACAACAGAAATTATTGTGCCAATTTTCTGACCTTTACTATAACAACATTCTTTACCAATTAGTGAATTTTCATCTGTTAGATTTTTTCCATCCCATGGTGCTGTTCTATAAGGTTGAATTGCTATAATACAATCTTGTGAACAAATTAATGTTCCACGTTTCAATCTTAATTTATCTATTGGAACTATTCCAAGTATCTCAGGTGCAGGTGATTGTTCATCTTCTGGATAATCGATATTTCTAAAATTAGCAAATTCTTGTAATGTAGTTAAATGAAGTGCAACATCTCTTGGGATTTGTAATGATTCCATAACTTCATTAATAACATAATTTTTTCTCTTTTCAGCTGATTCTAATAATTCCTCTGTTACCCAAAGAGGTTTAATTTGATCAAATATCTTATCTATTATTGTTTGATTGGCTGATAATTCTGATGTTAATATAAAACCAAGTCTATTTTTCTCATAAACTACAACTTCTTGTATATAACCTAAAAACTCTCTAGTTGTATCACTTGATTGGTCAAATAATCCCTTTCCTGTTAATTTCCAAGCTTCAGTAGAGGCTTCCATTAATTTAGGTGAAATCATTGATAATTTTGTTGGTTTATCCACATCCTCAACGATTTCTCGTTGAGTTACTTCGGGAATTTTTCTTTCTTCAATCTGTTCTTCACTAGGTTCCTTAACAATTTCTTCTTTAATTTTTATTTCTGGAATTGTTACTTTTTGTCTTTCTCTAACAATTTTATCATCTGGTGGCGGGGGAGGAGGAGGTGGTGGTGGGGGTGGTGGCGGCGGTGGAGTTATTTCTTCTTTAATTTGTGCTGGTTCTAACTCTTGTTCTTCAATACTAGCTATCAATTCAGCTTCAGATTGAGTCATTTCCTCTATTTTATCTTCATCCACAACAACTAGTTCATCAGTTAAACTTTCTAAACTATCACTAGTTTCTATTCCAAGCAATTCCTCGATATTAGTTTCTTCACATTCAGCTTGTATTTTTTGAGCTTGTTTAATATCTGAAGAAAGTTTAGTAATTTTTAACTTAGTTTTAGTAACAGCTTTTTGTTGTTGGGATTGATCAATTTCACTTTCATCAATTAGTTTTTCTAACAGACCTTCAAAAGATTGAAAAATAATATTCCTAGTGGTGATATTCATATCTTTGCTTGATCCATTAACCTCAAAAGGCAAGTTAAAATCTTCCATACCTCCTATTATCTCTAAATTTATGTTAGGAACAAAGATAGGTTGAGGAGTTTCTGGTATAGTAAAATCTTTACTTATTTCTTCTACTATATCCTCAATTTCTATAGTATCAATTGAATCAGTTGTATCAATTAAAAATAGACTAATAGGATCAATCATTTTGTCATCAAATTTCAATGATTGAAGTAGTGGATCAACTTCTCTTTTTGATTCCGAAACAGGAGTCACTTTTTCAGGTTTTGGAGGTGATGGTATATATTCATCTATGCCTATTTCAATTCCAAATTTCTCTGGAACAAAGAATTCAAGCGATTCATCAAAAGATAAAGTGTCTCTTCGCACTAATGATAAACAATTAGTATAATCTTTTATATCATCTAATAAAAGACAGATATAATCTTTTAATTCATTTACCATTTGTTGATAATTAAGTAGTTGTTTAAAATCCGGCAAACCATTTTTTTGTTTTGTAGTGCTTATATCTAATTGAGTTGTTTTTAAGGTTGCTAACATTTCTGCCATTGCATTACGATATTCCTTACGTAATGCTAATTCTTCATTTAAATCAGATATTACTTGCTGGAGTTCAATTTCAGTTGAAACACCATGTCCAAATGAGAATTTTAAATAATTTTCAAGAGTAAACTTTAACAATTCACCTTTTGTAGGATTTCTTTTTAGGTATTTTTGACGTGCTCCAAAACGATTTTCTGCCAATCGTAAATCAAATTCTAATGTTTCAATTTTTATTGCAGCAGTATCTGGATTAATTTTTTTCTCAGCTAGGAGAATTTTGACTTTATGCAAATTATGCTGCAAGTCTTGTATGTTTCTATCTAATTCTAAAATCTCTCTTCTAATTTTCATGTGCCGGAAAAAAGTCCTCGGAACTTTAAAGGTTGGTAATAAATCTTCAATAGAAATTTTTCCAACAAGTCGATCAGCACTTAAAGGAATCTCTCGAGCAAATACTGCTTTACGAAATTCTTCATCTGAAAGAGCACTTGTTTCATGCAATTGCTTTTCAAGTACTTGCATTTTTTGTTCGAAAAGATTTGAATCAATTTCCTCTAGGGCATATTGTTTTTCTATTTCCATAATTTCCCTTAGGATATTGATACGATCTTTCATATGTATTCACAACAGTTATCTCTATATTAATCTAATCTTTATGCCTTAAAAAATATCACATTCCGAAAATTAGGTTTTCAGGAATCCTATGTTTATCAAATAACTTTTCAACTATTCAGAAAATTATTAAATAAGTTTAAGTCTTTTTTGTTAGTTTCATAGAAAAACTAACTATCCTGGAAAGTCTGTCTATGGCTCCAATTGATTGGTATCATAATAATCAAGATTGGTTAATGCTTGTTTGTATGTTTGTTACGCTTGCTGTTATACTTTCAATTTTCTATTTATTAAGTAAAAAGGGATTGGAAGTATTTTATACAAGAAAAGGTGTTCATATAACAGCTGGTTGCTATATTTTTTTCTGGTTAATGGCTTCTCCAGAACATGGTTATACTCGTTGGATTGCTGCAATCCCTGCTTTTCTAACAGCAGTTATATTTCTATTAATTGGCTTGAAAGTAATTCCTGGTGGGTTTATGGTAAAAAGCATGTCACGAACAGGTGAGCCATTTGATTTAATTAAAGGTACACTTTTTTATGCACTAGTTATGACTTTAATTTGTGGATTTATTTGGAGAGATCAACCCTGGGGATTAATAACAATTATGACAATTGCATGGGGTGATGGAATTGCACCTATTGCTGGAAGATTTTTGGGCAAACATAAATATCACTCAATTGGAGGAGTGGAAAAATCTTACGCTGGTAGTATTGCTATGTTTCTTTTTTCAATTGCTTTCAGTTTCTTAATTTGTTATGTGTTTGGTATTGTTTTAACTGGAGAAAATTGGTTGTGGGGATATGATGAATTTCCATGGTTATGGGGAAAAATACTCATATTAGTAGCACTTGGAACAATTGCAGAAGGATTAAGCCCTACTGATATAGATAATTTAGTTATACCTATTGTAATGTTAGCAGTGTCATTTGCCTTCGGTTTAAGGCTATCTGTTTATTAAAAATAAGTGATTATCATTAAATGTTATCAAGGATATAAACTAATTCTTCTTCTAATGTTGGTTTTATTGTTGGGTTTTCTATAATTTCTCCAACAACTTTACCATTACTATCAAGTATGTAAAAAGTAGGTATCTTTTTCAAATCAAATTCATTGACTTCTTGTGGGGAAGGTGGAACTCTCCAGCGTATATCTGGATCTTTTGGTGCTGATTTAATGCCTTTAAAGAAAATAGCATTTATATCAGGTTTTAATTGCAGAATCTTAACAAATGCAGCAACATTAACTTTACAATCCTTACACCAATCAGCTGAAAAAACAACTATTGTATAACCATTCATTTTTGAAGCTAGCTGAGAAACAATTAATTCGTTAGGTTGATAATTAACTATGTTTTCCTTTATAATCTCACCATCTTTACCTTCAAGTTTTTCAATCATTTCTTTAACAGATAAACCATTTGCTTTTAGTTGATTTAAATTATGAATTTTTTTAATCATTATTGTTCCTCTATTTTATTTTACATGCAAGATTTTAATCAATTTATTATTATAATTTCTCTTTTATATTTTAAATGAAAAATCTGTGAATAATAAAAATTCTTTGTTTTTGTTTATTAATTAATTTTTTCCGTTTTTTCACGGAATTTTTAAATGCTAAATTAGAATATATTTAGTAAATAAATTTGAAACGGAGAATTAGATGTTAAGCGGTATATTTTCAGAAAACGAGATTATAAAATTCATTGCGGAAATTTTACCAAATGATTTAGCTATTAATATTTATATGCAACTACTTGAAGATGGAGGAAATACTGCATTAGGATTATCAAATAATTTAAGAGAAAAAGGCTTTAAGGCTTCAAAAACGCGTGTATATGAAGAAATTGGCAATCTGACAAAAATCGGATTGGTTAGGCGAGTTTCAAATAGACCTCCTGTCTATACAACAATTCAATCGCAAGAAAATTTCGAAAAAATAGCTATAAGATTTTTTATGAATTCTAGAGAAGAACTTCTAAGAAGATGGGCTGCAACTTATCCATTTTTACCTGATGAATATAAAAGCACTAAATCACAAAAAGTAAAATTATCAACAGGCCCAATTGTTAATTTCAATCCTTATCCTGTTGTTGATACTTTCATTAATGATAAAGATGGTTTAAAACGTTACATGCTTAGAGTATTTGATTCTAAAGAAATTTTAGTTTCTAACTCTTTAATTGAAACGTGTTTCTCAACAATGGATTTTAGATCAGTTTTTGAAGAAGAAGGATTTGTAACATTATTTAATCAGCTAAAAACCAATAGTGAGATTTATGGAAAAATCTCATCTAGAGTTTTATCATCCGTTATAACTGATGAAACTAAAGAATTGAAAAAGGCGGGAAAACTCCCACAATTACACAAACAATTTTTTAATTTAATCGATTATGAAATTCGTTTACCTAAAGAAAAATTATCAAGCTTTATAATTGGTGATAATAATCTGCTTTATCCACTTGGTATTGGTGGTTTATTAACAAAAACTTATACTTTCATCGAAATAAGAGACCCAGAAATTATTGAAAATGCTAAATTTGCTTTTGAAAAAGCGTGGGAAAAAGCTGAGATATTTTTAAAAATAAAAAATGGTGAAATAATCTCCAAATGAAAATTAATATGGGGAGTTCTTCTCCCCAATATTATATTGCCGAGGTTTGTTCACTCCTTCAAGTTGGGTGCTTATAAAAAAACTTGAAGGTAACAATTTGATGTTTAAATTTCACTATATAATCACCACGAATATTTTAGAGAACCAATCAATTATCCTAATCAGAAAAACTATTATATTATGATAAAAAATACCAACAAAGACTCTTAATAGTCTATAAAAAATTAGGTGTAAAAAATGGCAGGCGAAACTGATAAAATAGTTATGATATTGGTTTGTTTCTTCCTAGGTTACTTAGGTGTTCACCGATTCCTTAAATCCTATTGGGTTTCAGGTATTGTTTGGTTATGCACTGGTGGCCTTTTTGGTATAGGATGGATAATTGACCTAATCTTTATCATATTAGACAAACCATTATTCTGGCAAAGTTAAATTAAGATGATTATTTCATCTTCTTTTTTTTCTAAATCATTTAAAAATATCTTTACTCTTTCTTTTTGTTATAGCAAAATACTCTTATATTAATCGAGAAAATTAATTATTGAGCTTTTCAATAAAAGCTTAATTAAATGAGGTAAATAAAATGGCTGGCGAAACAGACAAGATAGTTATGATATTAGTTACCTTTTTCTTAGGTTATTTAGGCATTCACAGATTCCTAAAATCATATTGGTTATCAGGCATAGTTTGGTTATGCACTGGTGGTCTTTTTGGTATTGGTTGGATAATTGACCTAATCTTTATCATATTAGACAAACCACTATTCTGGCCAAAATAAAAACAAATTAAGACAATAATTTTATTGTCATTTTTTTTTTTTCTTTTTCATCTGCATAAATTATTTTGCTAGCTTATGCTTTAACAAAACACTTAGATATAATGATAAAAAATATGTGACATGCTTTAATATAAAAGCTAATTAAATTTCAGGTTAAAAAATGGCTGTTAGAACAGATAAAATAGTCATGATATTAGTCACCTTTTTCTTAAGTAATTTAGGCATTCACAGATTCCTAAAATCCTATTGGTTTCTGATATTGTTTATCTATGTACTGTAGGTTTTTATGGTATAGGTCTAATAATCGATTTAATTTATATAATAATAAAAAACCATTATTCTGGTGGAGTTAGACAATAAATCACTATAATCCAATCTCTTTTTTTCTTTGATATATTGTTCATGATTCAATAGATTCTTAAATTATCTTTTTTAACATAATATGGAATTTTTTAAAGTAAATAGAAGAAGGGAATCTAATGATAGATGAAAAAATAAGAAAAAAAAGGATTACAAAAATACTTATGTTTCTACCATTAGTTGGATTGAATGGAATCTATAGAATGTACCATGGCTATTGGGTGACTGGAGTCATTTGGTTTATATCAGGTGGATTATTTTTAATAGGATGGTTAATGGATGTGCTTTTTTATTTCAATGATCAAGATCTTCCTTTCCCAACGTAAAAATTTCTAGTAAAAATTCTACATAAGAGAAAAAGTTATTAATATTCTATTTGATGTTAAAATAATCTTACCTTTGGAGGATAGATGATGAATAATTGGAGGCGATGTAAGGTCTTCGCCTTGGTTAATGCTACTTTCTAGTTATTCTATCCAGTTGTTAAAAGGTCTCATGAATTTTCATAAAAATCAACTAAATAAGACCAAGTTGTTAATTTTAACAATAATTTTTGGTAGCATTAATCAAGATAAGTTTTATGGGTATCCAGAACCAATTTTCTCTGGACATGGAATTTTAAGAAAACAATTGAAAGTCTATCATAAAACAAGCAAAAAAGCTTTTAATATCATAAGTCCGACAATTGACAGAAAATTAGACAAATCAATTGGACAATTCCGTCAATCGTATGTTCAATCTGATAGGCAATCACAATTAGAAATGAAAAAAGGACGGATAAGTAAAAATGAGTAAGAAAAGTGAAAAACAAAGACCTCAACCAAAATTGGATAAGCATTATAACATAGCTGAATTAGAGAAACAAATGCAAGAATTATGGGCATCAAAGGAACACTATGATAAAGTCTATAGCTTCGATTTCGACGATAAGGAAAAACCAATTTTCGGTATAGATACACCACCACCATTTACGAGTGGTATTTTACATATGGGCCATGCCTACTGGTGTAGTATTTCAGATTTAATTGGACGTTATAAAAGAATGAAAGGCTATAACGTTCTTTTACCACAAGGTTGGGATACTCAAGGATTGCCTACAGAGTTAAAGGTTCAATATAAATGGAATATTCCACGTGATAATAGACCACTCTTCAAAGAAAAATGTAAAGAGTGGACTGAACAGATGATTCAAGATATGAAGGATGTCATCTTTAAGATTGGTTATCGACCTGATTGGGAAAGTTTTGAATATCGCACAATGGATTTAGAATATCAAGAACTTGTTCAGAAATCATTAGTTTATATGTACAAAAATAATGAGGTTTACGTTGATAGCTTTCCTAATATGTGGTGTAGTTACTGTGGAACTAGTATTGCTCAAGCTGAAACAGGTTATCTAGAGAAAAAAGGTTTCATGAATTGGGTTAAGTTCCCTATAGTTGGTGAAAAAGGTTCTTTCATTGAAATCGCTACTTCCCGTCCTGAATTAATTCCTGCTTGTCAAGCAATTCTTGTTCATCCAAAAGACAAACGTTACAAGGAATATTTTGGTAAAAAAGCTATTATTCCTTTAATTGAACGGGAAATTCCTATCTTAACTGATAATGAAGTTGATATGGAATTTGGCACAGGAGCTGTAATGAACTGTACTTTTGGTGATGAACAAGATATCAAATGGCAACAGCGACATAAGTTACCTATTACTAATCTAATTACACCTGATGGAAAAATAACTAATACTAACCTTCGATATGATAGTATGCTTATCAAAGATGCTCAAAGAGAAATTGCTATTGACCTTCATAAAAAAGGATTCATTACTAAACAAGAGCGTATCAAACATCGAGTTCTTTGCCACACAGAACGTGGAGATTGCGAAACTCCTATGGAATTTCTCACTACAAAACAATATATGATTAAAATTAAGGAATTCGCACCTGAACTTTTG
>JAEOUJ010000059.1 GCA_016839405.1 Candidatus Gerdarchaeota archaeon
GTATGATTTGTATGACATTATCATTAAATAAAATAATAAAGAAAATTTAAAACTGGAGTTAAATAAATGACTATAAAGAGTGTTAATAAACAAATGATAAAGGAAAACTCACAACCACAAATACAACTTGCTACTGAAAAATACAAATCTATGAATCAATGGTTTTGGTCAGGATTAATTAGATATCCTGGATTAATGATTACATCATGGATTTTTATTATCTTAGGTGCAGTGATAAGTGTTTTACCTGGAATATTACTTGGTTTGGGTATTGACATTCTAGCAGATCAAGGTTATGTAAGAAATTTCAAAATAGTAACATTAACAATGATAGTAGTAGCTCTTCTAAGCTGGGTAATATCATTTTTAGGTTCGTATCTTTGGGGATTAGCGAGCTATCGTTTTGAAAGAGATATTCGTCAAGAATTTTTTGATGTTGTTCAAGAACATTCTATGGCATTCCATGATGAGCATGATTCAGGAGTCTTATTATCAATGGGAATGAATGAAACAAATCAAATGCGGTTAGCATATCATCCTTCCCTAAGGCATCTCATTAATAATCTTCTTAGTATCATTATGACGAGTATTTATTTTTTTATCAGAATCGAAATTGGTTCAAAAGTTATTGGTGTTGGTTTTTGGCAAATAGGAGTAGGGGTTAGTATTGGATTTATAATTTATCTATTTTTAGCTTGGATCTACGCCAGAAGAATAGGACCAGTAAGAAGAAAATTAGCTGAGGAATTAGGCAATGTTTCCTCCGCTTCACAAGAAGCTTTTAGAGGAATTGAAGTTGTTCGCTCATTTGATAATGAGGATACAGAAGAAGAGAAGTTCTTAAACCATAGCAATCGACTTGCTGAAACAATAAAACAGGAAGGTTATATTAGTGCATTTTATTGGCCAGCGTTAATAATGGTATTTTTCACGGCAATTGCTTTTGGGGTGGGGCTTTGGTTAGTCCTTAAAAATGATGGTTCAATGAGTGTAGGACAATTAGCTTCAATGTTAACTTTACTAATTCAATTAGTGATCTTGAATTTTATGATTCCAATGCGTTTATTAATGCTTCAAGCTGGTAGAATGAATGCTAAACGTATTTGGGATGTAATGACATATGATGATCCATTAATCGAACCAGAAATTTCAGCAGAAGCAGATTGGTCTGGTGATTTGACATTTGATAATGTTTCATTTAGCTATCCTGGTAAAAATAAACTAGTTCTTGAGAATGTATCATTCGCAATTCCAGCTGGTTCAAGAGTAGCGTTATTAGGTGGACCTGGTTCCGGTAAAAGTACAATATTAAAACTGCTTTTAAGATTATATGACCCTACCTCAGGTTCTATAGAATTAAATGGAACAAGCTTAAATGAAATGAAAACCTATGATGTGCGAAAAGATGTTACACTGGTTGAACAAGATATTTTCCTTTTTGGAGCATCATTTAAGGATAATATTTCATTTTCGAAACCAGATGCCACAATGGAAGAAATAAAAACAGCTGCTAGAAGAGCTCAAATTGATAAATTCATTGAATCAACCCCAGTAAACTATGAAACTATTATTGGTGAAAGGGGTGTAACTTTATCTGGTGGGCAAAGACAAAGAATAGCTATTGCTCGAGCATTATTAGCTGATCCTAAATTATTGTTATTAGACGATTCAACATCTGCAGTTGATATTAAAACAGAAATAAGATTACGATTGGCAATGGAAGAACTCATCAAAGGAAGAACATCAATTATCGTAACTCAAAGGCTATCAACATTAGTAGATTCTGATTTAATACTCTTTCTTGATAGAGGTCGAGTAATAGATCTTGGAACGCATGAAGAATTACTCGAAAGATGCAAAGAATATCAGTTTATGTTGAGTCTCTTACCAATAGGAGCAGAACTTGTTGGCGATAGATTAAATCTACATCAAAACAATCAACGAGGAGGAAATAACTAATGGGGCATAGACCAGGAGCAGGGCGAATGATTGGTCGAATGGTTGACCAAAGGAAAGCTACAAGGCCAACAAATGTTTTAATTAAAGCGGTTAGCAAATATCTCAAGAATTATCTTAGGATAATAATCTTTGCAGCAATTATAAGTTTAGTTTATTCAATAACACAAATTATCAATCCAATTATATTATCAAGTGGTATTGATGCAGCTGATCCTACTATTACTGAACCAGTAAAAATATTGGGAATAGAATTAACAGGTAATAATATCATAATTGTATATTCATTAATTTACATTATATTAGGAGCTTTAGGGTTCTTCTTGAATTCAATTACAACGAGAATGCTCTCAAGAGTTAGAGCATATATGGTAAATGATATTAGAGTTGATGTTTATAATAAGCTAATACAATCTTCAATGGATTATATAAAGAAAGAACAGAGTGGTAATATAACAGCAAGGATAACTAGTGATACAGATGAGGTTTCTAATGGATTACAAATATTCATATCAATAGCAGTTCAAATGTTCTTATTAGTAGTAACTTTAATTGTAGTAATAGTACAAATTGAATGGCAAATTTTGCTAATTTGTTTAGCTTCTATTCCTTTTGCATTAATATCAAGTGCAATTTTAAGCAAAATCGGTAGAAGAATAGTACTAGGGATTAGAAGAACGTTTGGAATTGTTTCTGGGAAAATGGCTGAAAGTTTTGCAGGAGTAGCAATAAGTAAGTCATTCAATCAAGAAGAAAATCTATCTTCGCAAATGCATATTTTAAACCAACAAAATTACAATATGAGTAAGAAATTTGGATTAATGATGAATATTATGATGCCATTGATATCTTCAATTAGCTCTATAGTAACTGCAGTGATATTATGGGTTGGTGGAGCACTTGAGAATTTATCAATAGGACAAATTTTCTTAGGAACAGTACTAGCTGCGCAATTTTTAAGACCAATAACACATCTATCAATGTCATTTCCGCAATTACAAACCTCCTTAGGGGCAGTAGATAGAGTACTTGATGTTTTAGAAGCAACACCATCACTACCTGATGCACCAGATGCAGAACCTCTTAATGGTGATTATTCTGTTTCGTTCGAGAATCTAAGTTTTGCATATGAAGAAGGAAATTGGGTAATACAAGATATAAATTTTGAAGTTGAAGAAGGAGAAATGGTAGCACTGGTAGGACATACCGGAGCTGGAAAAACCACACTAGCTAGTATGTTACTTACTAGATTTTATGATATACAGAAAGGATCAATAAAAATTGGCGGTCAGGATATTAAGAAAGTATCACAAAAATCCTTAAGACAAGCAATTGGATTAATCCCTCAAGAACCTTACCTTTTTACAGCAACAGTTTTAGAAAACATCAAATACGGAAAATCAAATGCTACAAATGAAGAAGTTTATAATATTTGTAGAATGATAGGTGCTGATATATTTATTGATGCGCTTCCAGATGGTTATGAAACCATAGTAAGAGAAGGCGGAAAACAACTCAGTGCAGGGCAAAGACAAATAATAACAATTGCTAGAGCAATGCTAGCTGATCCCAATATATTAATTCTAGATGAAGCAACTTCAAGATTAGATGCCTATTCTGAATCTTTGGTACAAGCAGCTCAAAGAAAGCTATTCAATAATAGAACTACTTTTGTTATAGCGCATAGATTATCTACAATTCATGATGCAAATAAAATAGTCATTTTAGAAAAAGGAAAACTAATGGAAATTGGTACACATGATGAATTAATGAAACAATCAGGGATTTATGCTGATTTATATACTACCTATTATAAATTCCAAGGTTTAGAAGAAATAGATGTAGAAGCAGTATTACAAGAAGATGAAGAGATTGAATTATCACCAACAGCAATGATGACAATGGGACAATTTGATCCTGAAAAGATAAAGAAGATGGTTGCTGAGGGAAAAATCTCTCCAGCTATGCTTGAAAAAATGAGAGAATACCATGAAAAAGAAAAAAGTAAATCTGCTGGAAAATAGATTTCCAGCTTTTTATTTTTGGTTTATGTAGTACTTGATTGTCTCTTTTTTCTTCTTATTTTAATGGTTATTACAGTAGCACCTATTCCTAGGACGCCTAAATATACAGGGATTAAATAACCACCAAATAATAATTCCCAATTGCTCCAGAAAGTTGGATTTCTACCAATAAGTAATTCAGTAAAATCATCAATTTTGTCTTCATCAGTATCAATGATTAGTGGATCTGAAAGTAAAA
>JAEOUJ010000060.1 GCA_016839405.1 Candidatus Gerdarchaeota archaeon
TAGGAGTAGCTCTTCTAAGTTGGGTAATTTCATTTTTAGGCTCGTATCTTTGGGGATTAGCGAGCTATCGTTTTGAAAGAGATATTCGACAAGAATTTTTTGATGTTGTTCAAGAACATTCTATGGCATTCCACGATGAACATGATTCAGGAGTTTTATTATCAATGGGAATGAATGAAACAAATCAAATGCGTTTGGCATATCATCCTTCTCTAAGACAACTCATTAATAATCTTATTAGTATAATTGTAACGAGCATTTATTTTTTTATCAGAATTGAAATTGGTTCAAAAGTTATAGGTGTTGGTTTTTGGCAAATAGGAGTAGGAGTTAGTGCTGGATTTATAATTTATATATTACTAGCTTGGATCTATGCTAGAAGAATAGGTCCAGTAAGAAGAAAATTAGCTGAGGAATTAGGCAATGTTTCCTCTGCATCACAAGAAGCATTTAGAGGAATTGAAGTTGTTCGCTCATTTGATAATGAGGATACTGAAGAAGAGAAATTCTTAAACCATAGCAATCGACTTGCTGAAACAATAAAACAGGAAGGTTATATTAGTGCATTTTATTGGCCTGCATTAATAATGGTATTTTTCACAGCAATTGCTTTTGGAGTGGGACTTTGGCTGGTCCTTAAAAATGATGGTTCGATGAGTGTAGGACAATTAACATCAATGTTAACTTTACTAATTCAATTAGTGATCCTGAATTTTATGATTCCAATGCGTTTATTAATGCTTCAAGCTGGTAGAATTAATGCTAAACGTATTTGGGATGTAATGACATATACTGATCCTTTAATCGAACCAGAAATTTCAGCTGAAGCGAATTGGTCTTGTGATTTGACATTTGATAATGTTTCATTTAACTACCCCGGTAAAAATAAGCTAGTTCTTGAGAATGTATCATTCGCAATTCCAGCTGGTTCAAGAGTAGCATTATTAGGCGGGCCTGGTTCTGGTAAAAGTACAATATTAAAACTACTTCTAAGATTATATGATCCTACATCAGGTTCTATACAATTAAATGGAACAAGCCTAAATGAAATGAAAACCTTTGATGTACGAAAAGATGTTACATTGGTTGAACAAGATATTTTCCTTTTTGGAGCTTCATTTAAGGATAATATTTCATTTTCGAAACCAGAAGCTACAATGGAAGAAATAAAAACAGCTGCTAGAAGAGCTCAAATTGATAAATTTATTGAATCTTCGCCTGAAAAATATGAAACTATTATAGGTGAACGTGGTGTAACTTTGTCTGGTGGTCAAAGACAAAGAATAGCAATCGCTCGAGCATTATTGGCAGATCCTAAATTATTGTTATTAGATGATTCAACATCTGCGGTTGACATTAAAACAGAGATAAGATTACGATTAGCAATGGAAGAGCTAATCAAAGGAAGAACATCAATTATAGTAACTCAAAGGTTATCAACCCTAGTAGATTCAGATTTAATACTCTTTCTTGATAGAGGTAGAGTAATAGACCTTGGAACGCATGAAGAATTGCTTGAAAGATGCAAAGAATATCAGTTTATGCTAAGTCTCCTGCCAGTAGGAGCAGAACTTGTTGGTGATAGATTAAATCTGCACCAAAACGATCGTTTAGGAGGAAACAATTAATGGGTCATAGACCAGGTGCAGGGCGAATGATTGGTAGAATAGTTGACCAAAGGAAGGCAACAAGACCAACAAGAGTACTAGTTAAAGCTACTAGCAAGTATCTCAAAAATTATTACGGAATAATAATTTTAGCAGCAATAATTAGTTTAGCTTATTCTATTACTCAAATTATCAATCCAATTATATTATCAAGTGGTATTGATGCAGCAGATCCTACAATAACTGAACCAATAAAAATTTTGGGTATGGAACTAACAAGCAATAATATCATAATTGCATATTCAATAATTTACATTATTTTAGGTTCTTTAGGATTCTTCTTGAATTCAATTACCACAAGAATGCTCTCAAAAGTTAGAGCATATATGGTCAATGATATCAGAGTAGATATTTATAATAAGTTGATAAAATCATCAATGGATTATATAAAGAAAGAACAGAGTGGTAATATAACAGCAAGAATAACAAGTGATACAGATGAGGTTTCCAATGGATTACAAATATTCATATCAATAGCGGTTCAAATGTTTTTGTTAGTAGTAACATTAGTTGTAGTAATAGTACAAATTGAATGGCAAATTTTGCTAATTTGTTTGGCTTCAATTCCTTTTGCACTAATTTCAAGTGCAATATTAAGTAAAATCGGTAGAAGAATAGTGCTAGGGATAAGACGAACATTTGGAATTGTTTCTGGGAAAATGGCTGAAAGCTTCGCAGGAATAGCAATAAGTAAATCATTCAATCAAGAAGAAAATCTCTCTTCACAAATGCGTATATTAAATCAACAAAATTACAATATGAGTAAGAAATTCGGATTAATGATGAATATAATGATGCCATTGATATCATCAATTAGTTCAATAGTAACCGCAGTGATATTATGGGTTGGTGGCGTACTAGATAATTTATCAATTGGACAGATTTTTTTGGGAACAGTTCTAGCTGCACAATTTCTAAGACCAATAACACACTTATCTATGTCATTTCCACAACTACAAACATCTCTAGGCGCAGTAGATAGAGTGCTTGATGTTTTAGAAGCAACACCATCATTACATGATGCACCAGATGCAGAACCTCTTAATGGTGATTATTCAGTTTCATTTGAGAATCTAAGTTTTGGATATGAAGAAGGAAATTGGGTACTACAAGATATAAATTTTGAAGTTGAAGAAGGAGAAATGGTAGCACTTGTTGGACATACTGGTGCAGGGAAAACAACTTTAGCTAGTATGTTACTTACAAGATTTTATGATATACAGAAAGGATCAATAAAAATTGGCGGACAAGATATTAAAAAAGTATCACAAAATTCCTTAAGGCAAGCAATAGGATTGATACCTCAAGAACCTTATCTTTTCACAGCAACAGTTTTAGAAAATATCAAATACGGCAAGCCAAATGCCACATATGAAGAAGTATATAATATCTGTAAAATGATTGGTGCGGATATATTTATTGACGCACTTCCTGATGGTTATGAAACCATGGTTAGGGAAGGTGGAAAACAACTCAGTGCAGGACAAAGACAAATAATAACAATTGCCCGAGCAATGCTAGCTGATCCCAATATCTTAATTCTAGATGAAGCAACTTCAAGATTGGATGCATATTCAGAATCATTAGTTCAAGCTGCTCAAAGAAAATTATTCAATAATAGAACTACTTTTGTTATTGCACATAGACTATCTACAATACATGATGCAAATAAAATAGTCATTTTAGAAAAAGGTAAACTTATGGAAATAGGTACACATGATGAATTAATGAAACAATCAGGGATCTATGCTGATTTATATAATACCTATTATAAATTCCAAGGTTTAGAAGAAATAGATGTAGAAGCAGTATTACAAGAAGATGAAGAGATTGAATTATCACCAATGGCAATGATGACTATGGGACAATTTGATCCTGAAAAGATAAAGAAAATGGTTGCTGAAGGAAAAATCTCCCCCGCTATGCTTGAAAAAATAAGAGAACACCATGAAAAGGAAAAAAGTAAATCTGCTGGAAAATAGATTTCCAGCTTTTTATTTTTGGTTTATGTAGTACTTGATTGTCTCTTTTTTCTCCTTATTTTAATGGTTATTACAGTAGCTCCTATTCCTAGAATACCAAAATATACAGGTATTAAATAACCACCAAATAATAATTCCCAATTGCTCCAGAAAGTTGGATTTCTACCAATAAGTAATTCAGTAAAATCATCAATTTTGTCTTCATCAGTATCAATGATTAGTGGATCTGAAAGTAAAA
>JAEOUJ010000005.1 GCA_016839405.1 Candidatus Gerdarchaeota archaeon
ATCCATATCTCTTAATGGTTTATCAGATTCCAAAGTATATGGTTCAACAAAATCCTTTTGTGGTAGAAAAGAACGCTCACATGCAACTTCTTCATAACTATTCCATAAACGGTAAATTAATTGCAAACCTAAAGAAGCCATGCCTGCTTTGTATATATTTGGATAACAAAAACCAATTTTTAATTTCACTTTGGATAGATCTTTTTTAACTGCATTTAGTTCTTCTATTCTAGCTTCTACAAATCTACTCATGCAGTTTCCTCTATTTCTTCTTTTTAATTTTCCATTCTTTAACTAAATGTTTCTGATCAATGTACACAAACTTTTCTGATTCAATATTGCGATTTACAATTACACCTGTACCAATTGCTGAATTGTTGCCAACAATTACTCCTGGCATAAAATATGTGTTTATAGCTGTTTTTACATTATCTCCCATAATTACACCTAGTTTCCTTCTTTTAGATGACATTACTTTTGAATCAACTTCAATTTTTATTGTTTGATCATCTAATCGTAAATTACCTGTTATTGTACCCGCTCCAAAATTACAGTTAGAACCAATTATTGAATCACCCACATAAGACAAATGAGCTAAGTGTGTTCCTTCAAAGACAATTGTATTTTTAACTTCACAAGCATTACCAATTCTAACCTCTTTTCCTAATGAAACGCCTTTTCTTAGATAGCAATTAGGTCCAATATCACAATTTTCACCTATTACTAAGGGACCTTCTAAATAACTTCCTGAACGTATTCGAGAGCCTTTTCCTATTATTACATTGTTTAAAATCGTAACTCCATCTTCTATTATTCCTTCAATATTATTTTTTATATCATTGATTAGAATTTGATTAGCATCTAGAAGATTCCATAAATAATTAATTTGCCAAAAATTAGTTAATCCCTCTTCAAATTTCATTTTAGAAATTGAATCAGTAATGCTTTCCTTCATTGTTATATATATATCATTAACACTTTTTGCATCCATAATAATTTCATTTAGAAATTTCTTATTGAAAAGACCAACACCAAGGCAAGTATCATTATCATCTATCAAAACATGCCTTCCAGTACTTAATCCTTTATCTAAAAAGTTTTGAAAGAAATTTTCATTAAAAATTGTATTTCCATCTAACCAAAGAGAATAATCTAAAAGATATCCTTCAATTAAATTCTTTTTCAACTCACTTGTTATTCCTTTTTTGGAATCATAATTAACAATAGTAAATGGCCCAATTTCATTTTCTGGAGCAGATGTTTCCATATAATGATCAAGTTGGTTATACAATGTTCTTCTATCTTCTTTATCTGCTAACAAAATTATTCTAGATATATTGTATTTCTTTCCAATAATAAGAAACCATTCAATGATTTTTCTACCTGCAATGTGAAATAATGCAGGCGGTCTGTTCTTACTTAATGGTTGTAGTAATTTTTTTTCTTGGGAAATAAAAACAACCATTGAAATTTCCGGATATTTTGATTTTGGCAATTTATCTCAATACAACCTTTAATTCTGTTCTTTTTTAATTTCATTTTTAACCATTTGTGAGAAATATTCCAATCTATCATCTGACTCTTTTTTAGTTAATGCTTGTGATGTAACTCTAATATAAGGTTCAGTCCCACTAGGTCTAATTAGTATCCAGCTATTATCTTCATATTTTAATCTCAAACCATCTATTTTTAAGATATCAATAAATTCATCTTTTGTGCTTAATTTTTCATCAAGTAATTTCATGACTTTTTGTTTAATTTCATTTTCACAAATAATTTTCGTACGATTCACTGGATAATCATTTACAGAGTCAACTAATTCATATAATGGTCCATGTTCTGCTATAAATTCTAATATCTTTAAACCTGTTAAAGGACCATCAGGGCACAAGTGATATTTTGGATGAATCCATGCACCACATGGTTCACCACCAAATATTGCTTTTTCATTTGCTACCATATTTCCTATAGCTACATCTCCAACTTTTGTTCGTAATAATTTTCCTCCGGCTTCACTTACTAATTTATCTAAGAGCATAGATGCATCAATATGAGTAATTATAGTACCCTTTCCACCATTTTGTTCAACCATATATTTTGAGTACAATGCAATAATCACATCTAATGGTACAAATCTACCTTTTTCATCAATAGGCACACATCTATCAGCATCTCCATCATAAGCTAAACC
>JAEOUJ010000406.1 GCA_016839405.1 Candidatus Gerdarchaeota archaeon
ATATAGAAAAGTAAACAAATGAGAGAGTAAGCTTTAGATTTATCACAATAACTATTAAAAACAAAAATATTAACTATAATCATAGACTCATTCGTGTGAGATGAATCTGTTCAATGGAAAATTCCAGAAACAATAAATCGCGTCTCAGTATGAACTTATCAGAAGTTATGACATCTACTTTACATACGATTTTTTATGATCAAACAGCTGAAGAAGCAGCTAAAGCTATGCTTGATAATCGAGCTGGTAGTTTAATAGTCATACCAAAAGAGGATGAGCTCAAACCTATTGGAATAATTACTGAACGTGATATTGTTACAAGAGTAGTTGCTCAAGGAAAAAATCCTAAAAAAACAATTGTTGATGATATTGCAACTAAACCAGTTGTAACTGCTGCTCCAACTATGGATATTGCTAAAGCCATGGAATTAATGGCTAAACTTAATATAAGAAGAATTGTCATAGTTGAGGGGAACCAAATGGTTGGTATAGTAACCTATCGAGATTTATTACGAGTTGCACCTAGTTTATTAGAAATAGCTATGGAATATGAAAAAATAGGCTTTGGACAAAATAAAGAAGAAATAGATGACTTTCTTGAGGAAGACTATGATGAAGATTCAGAATTAAATAATCCTGATTTATCTCTCGGTTATTATTGCAATCAATGTGGAGAATTTTGTGAAGGAACACCACTCTATGATGCGGATGATCAACCAATTTGTAGAGATTGTTTAGAATTAGAAAATGATTAGTTATAGTAACGCTAAAAAAGCGTATATATATCAAATATCAAAAAAGGAAAAAAATGAAAGAACTTTTCTAGGAGGAATTCCAATAAATGAAAGTTTCCGAAGTAATGACAACTGAATATGAAATAATTGATAAGGATCAGATGTTGTCATCAGCATTACATCTGATGAAGAAAAAGGATCAAACTCGCTTGATCGTAATGCAAAATGATAAAGTAATAGGATTACTCTCTTTTCGAGATGTTGCTGATAGATTGGGTAGCCCAAAAACAGAAGGAAAATCATCTAAAAGCTTACACATATCAAGTGCAATGACATTTCCAGTATTTTCTATTGATCCAAATGAAGACGTGAAAACTGCTGCTCAAACTATGCTTGATAAAAGAATTTCTAGCTTACTTGTAATGGAAAATGAGGTGGTTAAGGGGCTTTTGAGAAAATATGATTTACTTAAAGTATATTCCAAATGTAAAAATTTGAAAGTAAGAGATTTAATGACAGAAAGCCCAATACAGATAACTGGAAGTGAACGGGTTATCTCTGCTAGAAATACTATGATGGAAAAGAAATTTAGTTTATTGCCAGTTGTAGATGAAGGAGAATTAGTTGGTATCGTCGATGATGAGACACTTGCAGAAGCTTTAGCAATGTTTAGAGATCAAGTACATGTTAAACATCAAAAAAGCAGAATACAAGAATTCTACGTTGGACAAATAATGAAGAAAAATCCACCAACAATAAAAGAAAAAGAACCATTGTGCAATGCAGTTGAAATATTACTAGAAACTAGATTAAAAGGTATATTAGTAATAGATGACTCAGAAAAACTAATTGGAATTATAACTTTAACTGATATAACAAGATCTATAGCAGAAGGAAAATAATAATAAGAAATTCCTACTATAATAAGGAGGAAGTATCCTCCTATTCAATTTATTTTTGAGGTAAAATCCATGCCAGTTGATTTGAATATAATAAATGGAAAAATATTTACTAACGATGGATTCAAAGAAGGCGGAATTTCTATTGATGGAGAGCGCATTTTAAAGATAGGTAAAGAGCCTTCCCTACCAAAAGCAAGTGAAATAATTAAAGTAAATGGTGCATTAATTCTTCCAGGTTTAATAGATATTCATGTACATACACGAGATTTTAATCAAAAATATAAAGAGACATTGGAAACTGGTGCTAAGTCTGCTATTGCTGGAGGAATAACTACTATCTTAGATATGCCAAATAATAAACCTCCAACTGACTCTTTAGTAAGAATAAAAGAAAAACAGAAAATTATTTCTGGAAAAAGTGCTGCAAATATTGGTTTTTATTCATTAATTCCTAAATCTAATGATGAGATTAGAAAATTAGTTAGCGAGGGAATTTTTGGTTTCAAGATTTATCCAGATTCAGATATTTATCCACCTCGAAATAATAATATTTTAATGACAAAAATGAAACATTTTGCTAAGTTTAAAGTACCTTTAGTTATTCATCCAGATTCTATTATAGCAAAACAGATAGAAATGGAATCTTTTGATCAAACTGATGACCCAATAGGTGTGTTTCTTAAAGCACATAACCAAGAATTTGAAGCTCAAGCGCTAAAAGACTTTTTGAGATTAAATGAAAATATTAATTGTCAATTGCATTGTGCACATGTCACAGCAAAAGAAACTGTTGAAGTTCTAAAAAAACAAGCAAATAATTCATTATTATCAAGTGAAGTCTGTAGCCATCATTTAATGTTAAATGAAAGTGATTTGAGAAATTTTGGTCCTTTAGCTAAATGTTTGCCCCCAATTCGAACTAAAGCTGATCAAAATGCTTTGTGGGATGCTTTAAGAAAAAATGTAATTAATATTATTGCTACTGATCATGCTCCTCATAATTATAATGAGAAACACTGTGAATTCGATATAGCAAAATCAGGAATTCCTGGATTAGAAACACTTGTACCATTGATGTTTACTTCTGCATTAAAAGGAAAAATTTCTTTGGAAAAAATTATTCAAGCTTTAACAATCAATCCTGCAAATAAAATGAAGATTGTTAATAGAGGACAGTTAACAAAGTATTATTTTGCAGATATAACAATAATAGCGAAAGAAAAATCTGTCATTAATCAAGAGAATTTTGAATCAAAAGCAAAATGGACTCCGTTTAATGGATTTAAATCAGATGTAAAAGTAAAATATGTCTTTGTTAATGGACAATTAGCAAAAGAAGATGATTTATTAATATCTAAAACAGCTAATGGTAAAATATTAAAGAGAAAATTGGAAATTGATAAGAGTTTACTAGAAATAGATGAATCATAAGGAATGGTTGTTTTTGAGTGAAATAATAAAAGAAAAACCAGAGCCAAAATTCATCATTGATAGAATGTATTACCGAGTTGCTAGAATTCTACGCATGTTAGGATATGATGCAATTTTTGATCCTAATTTTGTTGATGCAGATTATATTAGAATTGGTAAGAAAGAAAATAGAATACTATTAACTCGAGATGCTGATTTAAAGCGAAGAGCACAGAAAATTGGAATAGTAACAATGAAAATAGATGCATTAACAGTTCCTGAACGTTTAGCCTTATTACAAAAAAAAGCAGGTATTGAGATAAAAATAAGAGAAAATATTCTACCAAGATGCACATTATGTAATACACAAATAGAGATAATAGACAAAAAAGAAGTTGAAGATAAATTACTTGAAGGAACAAAAGAAGTTTACAATGAGTTCTGGCGATGCAAAAATCTTAATTGCCAACAGGTTTATTGGAAAGGCCCGCATTGGGAACAACTAATAAAAACACTAGAAGAAAGTCAAAAATTAGTAAAAGAAAAATATTAAGAATTAACTATATGTAAGATAATTAGTTTTAATTAGATGGAAAGATGGAACATGAGTCAAGAAGAGAAAGCTATATACACAATAGAAGATGGAAAGTATCTAATTGATTTGGCAAGAAAATCGATTATACATTATTTGACATTTAAGAAGCATTTACCAATACCAGAAGATTCTCCAAAAAAATTCCAAAAGAAATCAGGAGTCTTTGTAACATTAAATATACCAGATGAAACCGGTAGAAAAAATCTTCGAGGATGTATAGGTTATATTTTACCCTTATTTCCATTAAATCAAGCAACAATCCAAACAGCGGTAAGTTCCGCAATAAATGATCCTAGATTTCCAGCAGTTATTTTAGATGAAATGAAAGAAATAGTGATTGAGATAACTATCCTAACACCACCAGAAAAAATTGTTGTAAACAAACCAGAAGAATATCTGGAGAAAATCAAAATTGGTAGAGATGGATTAATTGTTAAAAAAAGCGGTTGGAGTGGATTATTATTACCACAGGTACCAATAGAATGGGAATGGGATGTTGAAGAATTTTTAGAACATACATGTAATAAAGCAGGTTTACCAGGAAATTGCTGGAAAGATAAAGATACAGAAATAGAAAGTTTCCAAGGTATTATCTTTAAAGAAATAACCCCAAATGGGGAAGTAGTAGAAAAGGATTTTGAATAATCAAAATCAAACGAGTTAAGTAGGATATATAAAGAGGTTTGACATAAATTTTTGTACCAAATAAGGTTTGAGAGAGAATTGGCACATGAAATAATGAGTAAATATAAACCAGTGGCTATATACATACTCTATCATCAAATGTTTTCTCCACCAAATATCATACGTGATAGAAAGAACATTATCAAAGTGCCAATTGATGGTAGTGGAGAAATAATACAAAAAATGCTCGAAATAATGTTAGAGCAAGTTAAACTATGGGAAAGTGGAGATGAAGAAGCTTTTATTCAATATCTATCAGAAATAGTTGGTTTAGAATCAGAGGAAATGATAGCAAAATATCATGAAAGATTAGAATTTTTAACGGATGAACAGAAAAAAGACAAACCAGCTAAACTAATGCTAGTATATTGTGATATTTTATCAACTATTATGACTAAAATAAAAGATAGTGTTCTAGAACAATTTTATGAAATGATAAAAGTGAATTTAACCGAAGAAGAATTTGAAGAAATTTTAGCTAATTTACCAGAAAAAGAGGATGCAACATTAAATCTAGTTCTAAATTTAGCCATCTTAATGGATTTCGCTAAAATAACTGATAACTCTGAACCAAAAGAAGAATATAATGAATATTTTAGTCATTTATTGGATTTTATTAAGCAAAAAGCACTCACTAGTTAGTTTCTTTACTCGAAAAATTTATTAGCTATGATGAGAGTATATTATATAATTTTTCATCTAATTAATTAACCAAAATGTTTAATAAAATTCTTTTTAATAATAAAAATAGTAACTCTACTAACTTTAATGGAACACAATAATCTTATTTTGGCAGTACGATTAGCTTCTTATTTAACATTTTATCCTTTCTTGTTAGTTATTCCAATTCAATTAATATCATTGAAAAATAAGGTTGGTGTAATAGATTGGATAAAAGGAAATTATTCAAATAAAAAATCCTCTCTAATAAAGGAATCTTTAGGGGGGATTGTCATTTGCATATGTTCTAATTTTAGGTTTGTTTTATTTAAGAGTAGAATATATAGTTTAAAAAAATCAAATGATAAACTAAATTTATCACCATTGTTTTAATTTTCACTCATCAGAACTAAGAATGAGATTACGGAGTTTTATTTCCTGTAGGCAAGTAGGACATTTTCCTTGAGTTTTAACCCATTCAAAGAGATGGCTCATATGAGCTTTTGATTTACATTTTGGACAACTGGCATATTGATCATCTTGAGAAATAGGTAATTTACAAACGGAACATCTTACAAACTCTTTAGCACATTCAGGACAAACAATATCTGTTTTACTAAGAGGAGAACCACAGTAAAAGCAATGTAATTCACTAATGAATTTCTTAAAGTGAGTAAGGGAATCAAGCTCATTACGTAACTTTTCATCAAAATTAAGCATATTTTGAAGTTTTCTAACTTGTTGGCCTTTATCATCAAAGACAATATAACGAACAGAAGAAGAACTATCCAATCGTGCAATCCAGTACATATAATAAAAAGTATTGATTACACTAATCTTTTCTATTTCAGCTCTTTTATTTAAACCAAGAAAACGCCGTTGACCACGAATCCATTTACGAATGAATATTTTTACTTTTCTTTCTTGAGTAGATATGGTTTTATCAGCTTTCCTACGTAGGTTCTTGGAATTTTTCATATATTCAGAATAAGTGGAACGCAACTCGCGAAATTCAGATGATTTTTTGTCACCAGAAAATTTTCTAATTTTATTATGAAGGTCTTCAGCTTTCCTATGATATTCAACAGCTTCAGCATAAATAGGTCTCATTTCTTGGATGATTTGATCCAATTGATTTTCCAAAGAAGCCCTTTGATCAGAATAGGTTTTGTATAATTGATGGTATATATCAGATGGATCAAAGAAAGTAAGAGCAGGAAGAGATGTGCGTAATCGAGTGAGAGATTCAAAGATCGTTTGATTTTCTCGAGAGAAAATTAAGCTTAAAGCTTTACGACCACCATCATTTTGAAGAATATTAATGAGGAAAGGTAGAGAGAAATTACCAAGCATAAAATTACGAACAGCAGAAAAATTATTAGAAGAACGTTTTTCACGTTTAATGGTATAACTTATCTCAAAATATTGGCAAGGCCAGAGGAGAAGTTTAATATAAGAAATTTCTTCAAGAGGTTTTTTTCTAAAAGCTCCACGTCCCTTATAACGAAGCTGCTCAATTTTTTCTTCTATTTCAGAAAATGGGAGTTTATTAGGAATTACTTGATAATTCATGAAGAAACCTCAAATTGTTCAGGCACAATAAATTTTCTATTCCTTCTATCTATAATATAGATAATTTGTAAAGGTTATTTCAAGTAAAAAAAACTTCGCAAATTGCAAAAAGATATAAAGTAATTATCACCAAACTAAGAAATATTATAATTTTTAGAAGATAGATAATTAAATAATAAAAAATCAACAGTGAGGAAATTAAAATGGAAATAACATCCGAAAAAATGGCTTTTGTTGTAATAGATGTGCAATTGGGTTTGTTTAC
>JAEOUJ010000407.1 GCA_016839405.1 Candidatus Gerdarchaeota archaeon
ATATTCTTATTCTCAGATTTAACCTCGTTAAAGATTATTCTTGAAGAATCAACAATCCATTTTGAATCTAATTGTCCTTGAATAATTAGAATTGGAGATTTTATATTAGATAGTTTTTTCCTTGTTTTATGAATAGTTTTTCTAATTGAAATTGCTGGACTAACAGGATATCTATCATAACAAATTATTTTGTAATGTTTTTGCTCAATTAATTCTTTTCTGCTTTTTTTTATTGTTATATTTTTCAATAATGGTCCAATTGTAGCTAAAAAGAATCCTTCAAGTCGTTTGAATTTAATCGGTGCTGCCATCGAAATTATTCCATGAATTTTATTTTCAGAAGCAAATTTTAAAGACAGTACACCTCCAAGTGAATGCCCACAAATGAAAATTTCATCACAATAGTTTTTCAGTTTTTTATAGGCATTATTATATTCATTAAAATAATCATCCATTGTTGTCTTTTTCATTTCTTTAACAACAGTTCCATGACCTGGCAATAAAGGTCCTAAGACGGTTATATCATTATCTGCAAGATATGTTCCTATGCCTTTCATTTCATTTGGAGTGCCAGTATAACCATGGCAAAGTAAACAACCAACTTTTCCTCTTTCAAAAAAGAATGGTTCTCCGTTTTCTATTATCGGATTATTTCCACCTGTGTTTAAATCTTCAAAGTAAGATAATTTCTTGTTTTTCAATGTAAGATTTCCTTTATATTAATCGTATAATATTTTTATTGAAATGATTGATAATCGAATTTAAAACCAAAGTGTCTGGGACCAAATATCTCTAATCCTCTTTCACTATACCAAATGGAATCATTTTTAGCTCCTATTACAACAACAGAACGATTCTTGAAGAAGTCATTAGACCATGGTGTTAAACCTTCACCAGTTTCTGAATCAACTACACATAAGATATCAGGGGATGTTGCAAAAGGTTCTCCATTAAGCCAAGTTACAAGATATTCATTCTTAAACCATATTTTGAAATTTCTATTTTGATTATCTTCTAAATATAATTCTCCTAAAACAAATCCTCCTTCATCCTCTGTTGCAAATATTTTTACCTTTCCTTCAAATAACACCTTTCCTTTTATAACATCAGTAATTGCTTTTATTGGATCTTTGTCTTTATCTCGAGCAGTTCTAAGAGCTGCTCCTAGCTTCATTGATTTACTTATCGTATTTGGGATAACTGCCTTTTTATAATCCTTCCAATGAGCTGGACATCGTGCAACACCAACTCCTCCTCCAGATAGAACAGCCATTTCTCGAGCAATTCTTTCAGCTCTTTGATCAGTTTGAGCTGTTTTGAGAATCATCTCATCACCATAGGATGAAACTATAGCTAAAGGAGTAAT
Organism: Candidatus Gerdarchaeota archaeon; assembly: GCA_016839405.1. The sequence continues at coordinate 1,367 of JAEOUJ010000407.1, forward strand.
AGGAATTCTAGCTACATTACTTGTAGAGATACTTATTTCAGGCTTAGCTCTTCCACACAAATCACCATCAATAACATTAATACCTAATCTAGCTGAAACAAGAATAGGCACAAGGAAATTTCCTGCTCCAATCTCTGTTGAAACCAATGAATGCAATTTTTCACCTAAATATGATTCTAATAATTTTGTTGCTGTAAACATTGGCCAGGGATCAATTTCTGAAAGACCTTTAATATTAGCTAAACATTCTGGGCTAGCTCTTCCTCCAACCATACCAGAAACACAAATAAGTGCTTCATCAGGTATTTCCTTTGGATCTATAATTTTAACAATTAGATTATTTTCTAAGATATATTTCACACGTATTTGTGCTAGTGATACTTCTCCACCACCTCCACAACCAAGTATTTTTGCGCCAACAATTAAATCTTCAAAATCAATTAATTTCTGAAGTCTCATATAATAACCCATTTCTATTTTTTTTATCTAGGAATATATATTCTTTAGAAGGAAAAAATATTTCGAGTGGATTAAAAAACAAAAAAATTTCTAATAAATATATTTATTTATAAAAAGTTGCAAACATTCATGGGGAAAGATTATGGTTTATAAAAAAAGACTAGTATTATGCATACTTGTTGTTATAATAACATCAAGTATTCTAATGAATTATGAATTTGGAAAAGGAATAAATAATTCTGAAATAGAAGAACCTAAACTAAGGAATCCAATACCTATCTTCTTACCTACTTTTTTTTATATTTGGGAAGATAGACTTTATTTTCAAATCGAGGATGATTTCTATCAATATGATATAAGTGATAAATCGAATATTACTTATCTAAGTGAAATAAAAATTGAAAGTTATATGTCACGAATCAAATACTATGAAAATAAAATGTTTTCATTTACCAATATTCATAATGAAATTGATGATAATTATGTATTTAAAATTGACATATATGAATTAAATGAAAATAATATTGAAAAAACACGAAGTATAAACTATCAAAGAGATAGTTATGCTCATGTTCTTTATGTATCTCAAGAATACATAGTAATAAGAGATTATGATTCTCCGATTTCTCCAGTTTTCATTATAGATATTGGTCAACCAAATCCAGTTGAATATCCAATAGAATTTAGTGGTGATACAAGTTCACCTATAGATGATGTCATTTTAGATAATGACTTACTTTATATTTTATCAGTTAATGTAAATTGGAATCAAACGAGTTTGCTAATATTTGACGTTGAAAACTTAGCTAATCCAATTCTTATTGGTAGTTGGTCGACTTATAGCTTCTCCAATATTTTTCCTAATGTGCTTAAAAAAGAAGATAACAAACTCTACATTTGCACTTCTGAAAGCATAGCAATTGCAATAAATATTACAGAGATAACTAATCCAACTGAAATTGGGAGATTTACTCCAGTAGGAGGAGTAATTAGAATTGTTAGTAACTTTGCAATAGTGATAAAAGAAAGCGATATAACGATTTATAATATAACTAATATTGAATCTAGCATAAAACTTGGAAATTATACAACTTCATATATTTATATTATTGAGGAATACCTTGGAGTTTTTGA
>JAEOUJ010000408.1 GCA_016839405.1 Candidatus Gerdarchaeota archaeon
TTGAATTTTATCTTCAAATGTTTCATTATAATAGTTTTAATTTCTATAATTAGAGCTATCCGTCCTAGATTAAGGCTTAATCAAACTGTTAATTATTCATTGAAATTTCTAACACCTGTTGGATTAGGATCTCTTCTAATAATTGGAATTTACATTGGAACATTAGGATTGAATTAAAATCTCCTAGAAACAATCAAATAGGTTAATAAAACTGTATGTTCTATTTGTTATTATCATTAGGTGAAGACAACAATGGTAAGCCAAGGATTACAATGGGCAATGTTTATCATTTCTCCAATTATTCTAATAATAGATGCTATTTTAGTAACATCTGGTATCTTTAGGAAATTCATTCGACAAGAGAAACAAGATGAAGGTGAACGAACTCAATTGTTTACAATGGTCGATTGGATGGAGAAAATAGGTATTGCTTTAGGTGTCTTGACACTTATAGTTGCTGGTTTCTTAGCAGTTAATTTGCCAAATGTTGGTGCAGAATGGATCAATTATTTTAATCCATTTACAATAATCTTTATGGTGGTAATTGGTTCATTAATGACTTTACGAACACTAGAGGATACTCCAATCGCAGCTTTAATAGCTCTTCTTGGGGGATTTTTAGGGGCAGCAATTTTTGCAGCAGTTTTTGGAGAACAATATAGTGGTAGATGGATTTATTTTGCAGTTTTCTTAGCTTGCGATATAATCATCTTTATTTGTGTAAGAACTTTAACACAACAAATGGCAATGATTGGGAAGATACTAAATTGGTTCCCAATTGCAATAATTATAACATTTGCTTGCATTGCTTGGGGAGTCTTTCAAATAGTGTTATTGGCTATTCATGGTTATAATATAACTATAGCTAGCTAATAGAAAGAAACTATTCGAAAGAATAGTTACCCATTCAATTCTTTTTATTAAAAAAATAGGAAAAGATGAATTACTAATAAAATTAGTAATCTTCCTCATCTTCATATTCATCTTCGAATTCGTCTTCTAGCTCGTCTTCAGCGTCCATTTCTTCTATATCATCTTCGATATCCTCACCTGCGCCTCCATAGTCTTCTTCAAGAGCTAATTCGACTTCATCAGTTTCATCGATTTCTTCTATATCTTCAAAAAGATCTTCAGGTACTTCTTCAACAAGTTCAGAAGCTTCTGTTTTTAGAGCAATCATAAATCGTCGAGCAAGCAAATCATAGAATTTAGTTAGTTCTCCAAGATCATTTGCTTCATAAAACTCACCACGACCAATTTCTGATAATCTCTTAAGTAAACGATTGTCAGCTTCACCTAAACCTATTGTATAAAGAACAGTATTTGGATAATCTCGAGCACATTTGCGAACAATAGGAACTGGATTTATTCCTAAACCATTGCCTTTGTTAGGTTGACCATCAGTAAGTAAAACAATCATTACTGGATTTGCTTTGCCTGTAATAGAGTTAGGTTCAAATTGGTTAGTCATTTCATAAGCTTGTTGTAGAGCACCGGACATAAATGTTAAACCGCCACCTTTAGAGCACCGCTTGGAAACATAATCAGCAATAATTTCTAAACCAGCAGATTTTGCTGCTCCTGTACAAGCAATAACTGGTGTAGCTCCTCTTGTGCCATATTCAACTTCAAAAACATCAACATCACCAGCAAAACTTAGTATAGATAATTGTTCACCCCATCCGCGCGCTACTTTTTGGGATAAGAATAACAATGTTGCTAAAGCTGCCCCTTTTATCCTTGAGACTTTCTTTGCATCGAATTCATCTAATAATGATTCAAGGTCTTTTCCACCTTTCAAACCTCTTCGTAATCCTTCTACAGCTGTTCCTGTTCCTCTTACAACCATATCTTCTTTGCTCATTGAACCTGATACATCTAAAACTAATACTGCATTAAATGACATTTCACTTGCTGGTACTAATTGTACTTCAATTTCCTTGCCTGAAGGATCAATGACTCCTACTTCATCACCTTCTATATCAGGATCTGAATCTAAATAGCTAATCTTTACGTGACCACAACCTGCATCTGGCCAATCCACTTGTAGGTTTCTATAAATTGGTCTATTTCTAATGACAGATGTCATTTCTTCAAAATTCTCTAAAATGTATGATATACATTCCTCTACTGGTTGACCTTCAAGGGGTTCTATGCCAAATTTTACTCTAGTTATTGGTTCTTTTTTGATTTGTGCTTTACGAACACTAACTCTATCGCCATCACTTATATTTGCTGAATCAAGAATCCCATTATCTACTGCAATTGTCTCTGCTTCTACTTCATCATTTTCTAAAACTTGCACTGCGCAGCTATCTTCAAATTCATTTATTAATTGAATTATATCGAAGTCATCGACCCCAAGTCTACTCATGTCTCGTTTATTCATGTAGGATCGACCATCTATTTCTCCTACATTTATAACTGAGACATCAATTATTTTCTCAGTCATGATATTTTAACCTCGCATGTTTTTTACATACATTTACATACATGTACTATCTGCTTTTAAAATCTTTGCATTTGGAACTATCAGAAAAAATTAATGAAAAAATAGCTGAAATAAAGGAAAAAAAGTGATAGGGAAAGTGTTTGAAACCTAATCAGGGAGCTTAAATGTGAAATCAAATGCTGATGATGGTTGAACAATATTATCCAAGTTTGTAAATGTTAATATCAATGTGTATTGTTCAGATTGTTGGAAAACTAAAGCATTATTTGTAGCATTATATTCTCCCGCAGTTTGCGCAGCTGATGTAGCATCAAATAAGTCTATTTCAATATTTCTCTGTTCGCTCTTTTCAAATGCGAAGTTGACATTTGCTTCTCCATATAAAACACCATTCTTTTCAATCCCAACTTTAATTAAAATGCCATCATCATAGTCACAAACAACATAAAAAATCAACTTCTCACCATTTGTAGAATTTCCTCTTATACTTGTAGGAACAGCACCCATATGAACTTCTTTTGACATTATGGGGACTGTAGCTGCAAGAATTATAAAAATAACCGCTATAACTGAAGCTGCAACGATAATCCCTATCATTAAGGGAGTCATTGCTTTTCTCTTTTTCAAAATTTTTCCAAGCTTCATTGAATTAACACTTTCCATTTTGCTAATTTGTTATTTAATTATGAATAACCTTATCAATTAATTGTTAAAGATTTATACCACTTTAAAATTTTAGGTAAATAATAATCTTTCCTTGATAATGCTTATTTCTTATTTCAAATTCTGAGCGTTATTTATTAAAAATTCGGTATCTACTATTATTAAGATTAATATTAGGTATTTTAAGTCTCAATTTATTATTTAATGTATTTTATCTAAAATTCCTATTTAGAAAATTATAAATGTAACCAAAAGAAGGAATTTGTCGAAGACATGAACCTATAGAAAACTTAAATAGTGTATTTTTGTAGGGATTATGTCAAACAATGTTAAACATTTAAAATAAATTAACAATACAAATAATCGGAGTAAATCGCCAGTGGCAACATTCTTCAAAGTAGTAGTCCTCGGAGATGGTGGAATTGGAAAGACATCTATTTGTAATTACCTTACCACCGGAGAGTTCTTTGGCAGCTACAAATTATCAATTGGTGCAGATTTCTTTAGCAAAAAACTAGTCGTAGATGGAGAAGATGTAACTTTACAAATATGTGATATTGGTGGTCAAGATCAATTTGCAGAAATAAGCAATATATTTACCAAAGGTGCTCATGGGGCTATTTTATGTTACGATACCACCCGTAGAGATACATTGGACTCTCTTGACAGATGGATTCAAAAACTTGAGGATACAACAATCCCGAAAGTTTTAGTAAGCACCAAAAATGATATTGAAGATCTTAAAGAAATTTTAGATGAAGAAGGTGTTTCCACTGCTCAAAAATATGCCATACCATTTTATATTCCAACAACTAGTTTGAAAGGGATTGGAATTACAGAAACATTTGAAGCTATATGTCGCCTAATGCTTTTACATAAAAAAGGATTAGAAGCGCCTACAACTGCAGTTATGGTCGATATTACTCAACCAACACAGCCTGATATTCCAACAATTTCAGCATCACAACATATATCAGCTCAACCATTAGGTATTGGTCGTGTTCCTTCTATTTATGATGAAGATAAAGATGAGTCGATTCAACCACCAGTTGCTCCATCTACCCCTTCTATTCAACCAACAGCTCCTAGTGTTACTCCACCTGTTGTTGAAGCAACCGATGCTAAACCTTCCTTTAGTAAACCAATAACACTCACTCCCCCAACAATCCCAGAAAACCAAGAAGAAAAACCAACTGTACCAAGCCCAGAAGAATTTCAAGATGTCGAACCACCAACAGAACCTGAAAAAACAGCCACTCAACCTATAAGTTCAATTACACCTCCTATATCAGAGCAGAAACCATCACCAGAAGAAGAGAAAAAAGAAGATAGCTTTTCATTTCTTAATCGTTTAAAAGAAGAAAGAAAACGGTTAGATGAAGAAAATGATGAATAAACGTAAAAAGATATTCTGAAACTCTTTCTATTATTATTTATAGAATATCTGAATCATGAATTATATCCTCAATTATCTTTTGCATTTGCCTATATTGAAGAATTAATTTTTTCCCATATTCAGTTAAAGTTGTTTGTCCTCCTCCACCTTTCCCACCTCGTTCACTAATTACAATAGGTTGATCTAATTGTTCATTTATCTGATTGATTAATTTCCAACCTTTCCGAAATGATATATTACATTTTTTTGTTGCTTTTGTTAATGAGCCAGTTTCATCTATCGCTTCTAATATTGCTAATCTACCGGGACCAAGAATGGAAACACCTTTTTTCTCAATCCAAAATTTAACTTTAATTGTAAATTCACTGGGCATAAATTTCACAA
>JAEOUJ010000409.1 GCA_016839405.1 Candidatus Gerdarchaeota archaeon
AATAGCTTTTCTGCTACATCCCCTTTTTTTGCTACAACACCAAATATTCCACACATAGTTTAGATACTCCGATTTGTTAAACAGACTTCTATATAGAAATGCAGAAATCTTATCATGGAAAAAATTTCTATAAATATAATTTTTCCTCTAATTTTGCTAACAAAAAAAGAGGAAATTTATTATCTTTTATGTTGTTGCTCCAAAACCGCCATAAAGAGCTATTTGAAAAATTGCTGCTAAAACTACTAATAATATACCATTAATTGTTAAAATTGTTATTATGCCACCTCGTAATATGAATGACTTCATTTTATATTGTTGTCTACCTTCCTCAAGATCATAGGTATATTCATCCTTGTGAATTTCATCATCATCATATTCTTCTTCTTCAATGTCATCTTCAGATTCTAATTCATCTTTATCAAAATCCTCATCATCATATTCATATTCATCAGATTGTTCATATTCATAGCGAGATTTTTCTGATGCTTCTTTTCTTTCTTTGATAATTTGTTTAAAAACTCTAGATTTACGAGATTCATAACGAAGCATTTTATAAACAAAAACATTTCTATAAACCATATCACCAATAACAACTATACCAAATATTGCCATTCCTATTAAAGCCATAATTGCTGTAGGAAAGATCGTTTCAGGAAAACCAATGGTTTTATCAACTGTAATTATTATAGCTGCTATAATAGATGCAGGTATTATCATTAGGATAATTCGCAGCCATTTAGGAAGTTTAACATAAGGTTCAAAACGATCCTTTTCTAAATCATCTTCTTGTGAGGATGTTTCTTCTGATATAATTTCAGGAGACGACATGTAAATTCACCAAATAATAAGCAAATATTAGTAAAATTATCTAAAAGCATTTTCAAGAATTTGCTAAAAACAATTATCTTCAAGCTAAAATATGACACAAAAATAAGCTTTATCAATAAAAAGCGAATTATCCAATATTAATTCTAGTAGTAAATAAATCACTTTGATAATCAAAATTCATTAAGGAGAAAAGCTCAATTGCCAACTATTGGTTTCGTCGGTATTGATAATGCTGGCAAAACTACTATAATTAATATCTTTGCGAAACAAAAATTAACAAGAACTATTCCCACAGTAGGAATTAATCTTGAGCATTTAAGCTTTACAGAAATTAGATTTGACATACTGGATATGGGTGGTCAAAAGAATTTTCGTTTGCTATGGGTTGATTATCTTAATACTGTTGATATTGCTCTTTTTGTTATTGATGCCTCTGATTTCGAACGTTTAGATGAAGCTCTTCAAGAATTCCAAAAGATGTTAGTTCTAACAGAGGAAGCAAATATTCCCATTCTAATACTTGTTAATAAAATAGACTTACCAAACACCATGAGTGCGTTAGAAATTGGTCAAAAATTGGCAACAGTAAAAGAAATTGCTAATCGTGACTGGAATATTATAGAAACTAGTGCAGTTACAACCAAAGGTTTAGTTGAAATGTTCAAATGGACATTTTCCAAAATTGCTGCTAAAGATTTAGATCTAGAACTTGAATATCGTGAAATAGCTGATAAAAAATATTATAATCCCTGTCCTTTACTGCTAAATCTTCCTGATGGAGATTATTGTATAAATCATGATAATTTTACACCAGTGAAAGTAATTCCCCTTGAAACAATGTTTTCAAGTGACATAAAAGATCCAGAACAAGTTATTAATGATACAATTGAAGAATTCGCGAATGTTGGCAGAATGGTTTGTTTCAATAGTATTTTTGTTTCTGAAGATTATGAAGAAATTCATTGCTCTACTGATTCAACTATTCTAAAAGTTGAGGAAATGACTGCAAGTAAAAATGAATATATAAATTCATATAATATGACGCAGCTAACTGGAGGAGTACTTTGTTCTGAGTGCATCTACAAAATTCTATTTTCAGCTATAAAACGTAAAATTAAAGCTGGCATGAAACCATCTAAAGAAGAAATTGATGGTGTTAAAGAAGTAGAAGTAAAAAAAGAGAAATCTGAAGCTTGCTAACAATTGCTCCTACTTTTGACGATTTTCATAATTTTTAGTGGCTTGATCATAAGCTCGCTTATATTCTTTAATTATATTTTGCCAATTATATAATTCTGATATTTCTCGAGCATGCACTCGAGCATTTAGCAATTTCTTTTCCGTTAGTTTAGATTGTTGTAAGATAATTTTTGCTAAATCTTTTGCTGCTTCTTGGTTTGTTCTTCCTTTTCGTTTCAAAACATAAATACCAAATGAATTCTCTGACATTTGTTCATTTACTAATAGACCAAAACCAGATAAATCAGTAGTAACAGCTGGAACTCCTAAAGCTAGAGCTTCCAATGGAGTTAAACCAAATGGTTCGTAAATAGATGGATATATTCCCATATCACAACCTGCAACAGCATCATAGTAATCTAAACCAAGCAATTCATCATCCTTAGATAAATAGATTGGGTAAAAAACAATCTTTACATTATCTTCTTGATTGTTAGTTAATTCTAAAGCTATTAATTTTTGATAAATTGTATCTCGCTCATTTAATTGGAATGGGCAAATAGGAGGTTTAGTTTCAGTTCTTTTTTGTTCATTACTATCTAGAGCGAGTTTTGAAATCTTTTCAATTTCATCTTCTGTAAAAAAATCAGGAATTTTTTTAGATTTTAAATGAGAGAAATAATCTTTCTTTAGCTGTGATAGATATTCTTCTATACGCAATAGTGGTGCTTCTATAATCTCCCTTTGTTTTCGGGCAATCTTAAAAGAATCTAAGATATTTTGCTTTATACCAGCTACAGGTGCTGGAACCCAAATAAAAGCTAATATATCTTTATGTTTTGTTTCTTTTTTCATTTGATCATTAACAATTTTTAATGCATCTAGAAATACATCAATTCCTTTATTATGAAATTCATATCTTCCTGATATGTGAATTATTAATTGATTTTCAAAATTTACATTATAATAAGGATTGAAGTAAGCTTCTACAAAATGAGCCATTTTTCTTTGTGCATTCATATATTTCTCTGGTAAATCTTCTTTTTTTGATAAAATATCTAAATTAGTGCCATTTGGTATAATATAATCAGCACGCTTTCCAAGTATTCCTTCTGTTTCACGGGCAACAGCTTCTGATACAGTAATTAAAGCATCAGCTTCTTTAGCGCATATAACTTCAATTTGGTGGGTACCTTCAACATGATATTGATAGGCTTTCTGTGGTGGAATTGTTTCTCCTTTTTCTAATAATTCATC
>JAEOUJ010000410.1 GCA_016839405.1 Candidatus Gerdarchaeota archaeon
ATTATAGTAAAAAAGTTTCTCACTAGATTTTTTAAATTCCTTTGCTAAATAAATCGTTATTACATAAAGAATTATTTAGTATATAATTTAAATTTCTTAATTGTGCATTTTATTGACAGAATTTAAAGAAATACCCTTAGAAAATACAATTGATGAGGATTCTGAACCAAATTCTGAAGAGAGGATAATAAAACGATCTCGATTATTATCTAGTGCTCTTTATAAAAGATTAGGAATTGTAATTCTAACATTAAGTGGAATTATTTTACCTTTAGTTATCCTATCATTTTTCTTTAATGCTGGCCAACCTGATGAAATTGCATTAAGAATTGAACAAATAACTGGTTTTGTTTTATTCGGTTTAGCATTAATTGTTGGTATATCTTTACTATACACATCACGTAGATTAAAAGAAGAAGAAGATGCTATCATATTAGAACCAATAACCAATGAATCGATAGATGAAACTTTACCTTAGATGAAAATTAATCAATGAAAACTTCTGCAAATTGCATTTTTAGCAAACCCTTCATCAACAAGTTTTTTGCATAATTCTCGAACATTGGCATTACATTTTGAAATATCAGCAACAACAATCCATTCTGCAATTTCTCCCGACTGTATGGATTTAGATTCACTAGCAACTAAATTTATATTATTGTTACTTAGGAAAGTTGCGCATTTTGCTAATGCTCCTGAAGTGTCTGAAAGTGTTATTTTAAATTCTACTAAATCAGCCTCAGCAGTTGAAAATGGCACAATTATAATCTCTCTTCTATCCAAATTAGCTCGTAGTAAAACATGCATTCCTTCTATAATACCAATTTGATCTCTAATTTCATCAGGGACTTTTATTTCACCTTTTTCATTCACTCTAACAATATCTGTTAGTTCCAATCAGTTTTCCTCCATTACTAAAGTAATGACCATTTGATTTGATAAAATATACTTTCCTTTCCTAAAAAATTTTGTTCAGAAAAAACTGCTTTTTAACTAATCGATGTTTTTAAATTCCACTTTAAATTAATACTAAATAATATGCATCCAATGAAATTGTTTAGTAAATTATTAGATTATTATGGCCCACAAAATTGGTGGCCTGGTGAAGGTTTTGAAATAGCCATTGGTGCTATTTTAACACAAAATACTTCTTGGAAAAATGTTGAGATTGCAATTGAAAATCTTCGCAGAAAAAAATTACTTGATCCTAAATCAATTTCCGAATGTGATTTAAATAAATTAGGCAAGTTAATAACTTCATCAGGTTATTTTAATCAAAAAGCACTATATTTGAAAAATTTAAGTGAATTATGGTTAAAAAATCCAAATCCCTCAAGAGATGATTTACTGGCAGTTAAAGGAATAGGTGAAGAAACAGCTGATTCAATTCTCCTATATTTACTAAATGTTCCACAATTTGTTATTGATAGCTATACTATTCGGATTAGTATCAGAATTGGTTTAAATAATTCCCATAAGAGGAAATATTGGAAAGAATTTTATGAGAATTATGTTGAAAGAGATGTGTCTATTTATAATGAATTTCATGCGTTATTTGTAATTCATGCGAAAAAATTTTGTTTCAAAAATAACCCTCAATGTAATAAATGCTTTTTAATTTCTGATTGCAAATATGGTTTGAATTATAAAATATAATTTTATTTTAAATCAAAACCATAATTACGTAAAATATCTAGTAGTGTTTTATCTGACCACATACCTTGAGATATTTTTCGACTTATGTGTTCAGACCAAGAATATTTATCCATTTTAATTTTATCTTCTTTTTTTCTAAGTGGAATTTTTGCTCCTAATTTAATATAGTAACCTTGTGTTATATAACCAACATCCATTGCATTCATACATTCTGTGATTTCTTCATTGGTTAAATCTTTATAATGGTCCTCAAAAGCAGAATATTTTAATGGGAATCTCGGTCTGATATCCATTAAATGATCTGGATCAGGATAACCCAAACATAGCCCAACGACAGGAAAAACCTTATTTGGTAATTTAAAAATATCCGCTATTTGATCTGCCATTATTGGTGCACCTCCAAGAAGAACTGAACCTAATCCTACAGCATCAGCAGCTAATGTAACATTTTCTGAAACTAATGCAGCATCTTGAATGCCTAACCACAATAAATAACTGTCATCAAAATCATAGGTATAATCTCTTTGTTTCACAATTTTTTCTATACGATTAAAATCAATGCAAAAAATCATTAAAAGTTTTGTAGTTGGATAAACACCAAGCTGCTTTAATTTTCGCATCTTTTCTTTATCTCGAGTAAAAATAACACTACAACTTTGATAGGCAAATGGTGCTCTAAATCCTGCTTTAAGAATTTTTTCAATTATTTTATCATCAATTTCTTTATCAAGGAATTTTCTAATTGATCGTCGGTTATTTATTACATCAAATAGATTATCTTGTTGAGCTTCATTAGTTGATTTCATTTTTTCACCAACATTTTACAAAATGATTGTTTTTAAAGTTCTATAGTTAATACATAATATTAATTTACTCCAATATCCTACAGAACAACGAATATATAGCTAAAAATTAAAGTAAATACAAAGCTAAAGGATGTATTAATGTGAGTAAAGAAATAACTACTCAAATACCTGGAACAACATTTAGAATTAGATTTGGTTTTGAAGGAAAATACTATGCATTATTTTTATGTCGTGGAAACAAAGAATTCAAATCTATGAAATTGAATATCTTACGTGGTACATCTTTACATGAGCTTCCAGAAGAAGTAGAAAATGGATTAAAGGATTTACTTTTTTCTGAACAGGTTTACTTATCGCCTGTTATTGTAAAAAATGTAGCAAATAATCTTCTTGAACAAATGCCAGAAAATGGACAAATAATAAAGGAAGAAGTAAAACAGAAGCAATTTGTTAAATCAGAAGTAAGTGTCTCAGATTTAATAAGTAAATCTGAAGATCGTGCTGGAAAGAAATCTATTATTGAACATGGTCCAATGGATAAACCAAAGTACGATGCAACAGCAGATTCTTTAGGAAGAATAGAACTTAAAAAACCAAAACTACTACCTGAAAAAATTACTAAGCATGAAATAATCCCCGCAGAAGAATATAAACCAATAAAGAAAATTGAAGAAAAAATAGACATACTTGATAAAAAACCTGAAGTGACAGAAATTGTAAAGAAAGAAGCATATAATCAATTGGATGAAAAAGTTACTACTTTAACAAATGAAGTAAAATCTTTGCATGAGATTATAGATAAAAGCAATCAAGATATTGAAATTCTAAAGGAACAAATAGACATAATAAAGCAAGATGTAAAAATATCTGAAAAGACTGAAATTTCTGAAGAATTGGAAGAAATAGAACTAGAGGATAAAGAAATACTTGATATTGAAGAAATTGATTCAGGGGAATCAACAACTGAAATAATTGATAATGAAGAAGAATCATATGAATCAGAAGAAGAATCTTCTGATGAGGATTTATAATCTTTTTTTAAAAAAAGTAGAAAAAGGCTATTATACAAAAGCCTTTTTCTGAAATCCTTATCGTCTAAACATTTCGCGGAATGGCTTCAATGCGTCGGAAACTATATCTGAGAGATTTTTACCATTAATAACAATTCCGCCGGTTGAACTCGTTTTGATGATCTCGCCTTTAGCGCTAGAAACTTGTACTCCTTCTTTCTTTGATACTTCTACATAGGAGTTTTTCTTTTTATCGCAGACAATAACTTCTTTATCATCTTTTGATATAACTATTAGCGAATTGTGATCTTTAA
>JAEOUJ010000411.1 GCA_016839405.1 Candidatus Gerdarchaeota archaeon
TTACCAGCAGTAATAGTAAAGATTGGTGCAGTAACTTTAGGCATTTCTTCTTTAGCAACCACCATTAAGTCAAGAAGATGTTCAACTGCTTTAAGCGAAGTTCTACGGTAATTAACTAAATGATATTTATCCATAATTTCTCTTTCTTCTTTTCTTCTAGGGAAATAACGTATTAGTCCTGAAATAAAGTTAAGATAATCTTGCATAAAATACTCTACTTTTACAGGTGTGCAAAGTGATACAATGCCATCAACAGATTCATTTGCAGCTAAAATTAATGAAAGTGTACCGCCCATTGAGTGACCTATAAGGATTATTTTTTTACAAATTTCTCGAGCAGAATGATAAACTATTCTTAATGACTTATACCAATCAATCATTTCAGTTTGTGCCAAATCAGCTGGGCTAGTTCCATGACCTGCTAATAATACTCCGAAAGTTGAATAACCAAATTCTTTATGTAAATACTCTCCCAAACCTCTCATTTCTTGTGGTGTAGATGAAAAACCGTGTGTTAAAATAATTCCTATTTCATTTCCTTTATAGAAAAATGGTTTAGCTTGATCTTTCACTTTCCAATCAATTTTCCTAGGTATAAGGTTGTCTATTAAAGCTAAGAAAGGCTGTAGTAGATAGGAATCTAAGATTGAGGAATTAACATCTCTTTTTTGGAAATTATTGGTAAAAGAATTCAACCAGTGAAATGTTGTTGTGTAAGGTGAGAGAATATTTTTCAATAAGCTTTCCTTTATTGGTTTTTCTTTGCCTGAATTGCCCTGAGAATGTGAATATTTTCTTTTATTTTTTTGATGAAAATCCCTCATTTTTATCTCCCTCTTAGCTTTTTTTATTTGCTTTTTCCTTTATTTCTTGTTCATCAAATTTCTCTAGTGCTTTTCTAAATTTATCAATTGGTTTCTCTCTTATCTGACCCAATTTAGTTATTATTGGTATTAGCACACCAAACACAATCATAGCAGCTATTGGTATAATCGCCCAATCTAGTCCAAGAATCCAATCATTTGGACCAGAGATAATATCAGCAACCAATAGCAAAATGCTAGTTACTATCATTAGTATAGGGAAAAATAACCACGCAATAGCAGGTCTTCTAAATAGGATTAAACCTAAAATATAGGCAAAAAGCAATCCTCCTATAGGCCACCACGCCCAATCAATCCATAGAAAAGCTGCGTTTGGTTTTGTGAAAATATCTATAATGATCAAAAAAATACTAACTAATAAAATATTAAGTGGAGTTACCCACCATTTGAATTCAGGTATTCGATCCCAAAAGGTTTGTTCTAGTTCTACTTGTTCCTTTTTCCTTTCGCTCTCAATATCTGACATAGCAATCAATTTTTTAACTAACAATTGGTTATATATTGGTTTGCTATACTGTTAAAGATTAAGTAATACTGGATTTTTGATATTAAAATCGTCTTGGTTTACGGGGATAGGATTTATATTTCGTTCTAGGTTCAGTACTAATCCAATCTCCGGTTTCATCTAATTTTGATAATGATCGTAAGATATCAAAGGATATCCATCTTGTAGCTTGTGGATTTGGTTGATATTCCCACAATCCATAGGTGCTTTGTATTTCTTGCAAATATTTTACAATCTTAGTTACACGAACATCTTCTTTTGAAGCACCTATTCGCCAACATAGATTAAGAATCAATGATAAATCAAATCTTCCAAAATATGTTAGATAACCATGTGAAGGCTCAATTCCTATTATTCTTGCCACTTCCAAACCCAAATACTGCCTATCTTGTGTTTCTCGTGCAAGTAATAAATCTAGAGCTCTTTTTGCTTCATCAGAATTTCTTCTTTTTGGATGATAGGCAAATGCACACAAAACGCTAGTACTATTTGATCTACAACCAAACCTTGAATTTGGCATTTGGCGATAACCGACTGGTTGATATCCAACTTTGCCATCTGGTGATAGATAAGGGGGCCATGAACCATCTTCTGCTCGATGATTTAGTAACCATTCATATGCTTTTTCCGCACGAGAATCTGTTGCATATCCACACATAGCTAATGCTCGTAATGGGAATGCTGTTTGCATAGGTGAAATTACTTCCCCATGAGATGAGTGTTTAAAAGAATAATTTTTATTATCACTTCTTGACCATGCACCATTTTCTAATTGTTGTGAAAAAAGATAATTTGCTGCTTTTTTTATTGCTGGATATTCTTTATTGAAACCTAAATAACCTAATCGGTACATTGCTTGAGCTGTATTTCTAAGTGAACAATCAAGTTGTAGTCCTAATAATTCACTTAAATCCCATGAACCATCGCTATTTTGAGCATCATTTATTGATGTTATAAATGGATCATCTAATCTTAGTTTTTTTAATTCCTGTATTTCTTCATCGTTATCATCTCGTGATAATAGCTCTTTTAATATTAAATATCGTAATGCAGATGATGAATCTCCAAGTAATAATGGTAACCAGGTCATAAGTTACCCTCCAAGACATTTTTAATATAAGGAGCTGTTGGCGTTGTACCCTTGGCAATATCCTCTGGACTCCCTGAAGCAATAATATACCCTCCTTCTGGTCCACCAACTGGTCCTAGTTCAATTAGCCAATCACATGCAGCAAGAATATTGGGATGATGTTCAACAACGATAACTGAATTTCCTTCATCAACCAATCTTTGGAGTATACCAATTAATCGTTCTATATCATCAA
>JAEOUJ010000412.1 GCA_016839405.1 Candidatus Gerdarchaeota archaeon
AAGTGAAGCAATTTTATGGGTAAAAGGACTTCCTATTCCCAATGGCTTATATCAAAACTTAATTGATGCAGTTAATGAAATTACTGAAAAATATTTCCCTTTTGTAGATTTTGTCCTGAGTTATCCAACATCTGTAAAAAATCTTGATTTAGCATTAAAAGCAATTGAAGAATTATTGGATAATATTGAAAAGAAAGATGATAACAAAGATTTTGAAGAATTACTAAAAGAATGGCGAAATTCTGTAGAATGAGTAATTTGAAACCAAATTATCTATTCTTCATCTAGTGCTTTTTCAATAGAAAAATAAAATGTAGCACCTTTTTTAATTTCACCCTCAGCCCAAATATTCCCACCCATTCGTCTTATCACTCTTTGAACCGTTGCTAAACCAATTCCTGTACCTTCAAATTCTTCATTTTTATGCAATCTTTGGAAAACACCGAATAATTTATCATAATATTTCATGTCGAATCCCTCTCCATTATCTCTAATGAATATAGTTACTTTATCTGAATCCTTAGATGGCATGGTACCTATTTCTATAATGGCTAATTCCTTCTTTTTTGTGAATTTTAAAGCATTAGCAATTAAATTAACCAAAACTAATCGTAATAATGAGGGGTCACCTATTACATCTGGTATAAAATTAAATTTCAAATCAATTTTACGATTCCCCATTTCAACTTGGAAATCATTTAAAACTTCTTGAATTAGCTCATTAAGATTTATTCTTATTTTAACCATCTCTACACGACTCATTCGTGAAAAGGTCAATAAACCATCAATTAGTTTATTCATTTCCTCAGTCGAATCAATTATCTTTTGAGTATAACTTAAAATTCTCTCATCTACTTCACTCATTTGTGATACACGTTTTTCTAA
This sequence comes from Candidatus Gerdarchaeota archaeon, assembly GCA_016839405.1. The sequence continues at coordinate 886 of JAEOUJ010000412.1, forward strand.
TAATTGAGCAAATCCACTTATATGTCTTAGAGGAGTTCGTAAATCATGAGAGACTGAATATGAGAAAGCTGTTAATTCTTTATTAGTTGCAGATAATTGTTCAGTTCTTTCATCAACACGTTGTTCTAAATCCTGTGATAATTTTTCTAATTCATCTCTTGCCTTCATTCTATCAGTTATATTATGCATTGAACCCTGAAAATTAATGGGTTCATTGTTATCATCCAAAATAACACGCCATATAATTTGCACCCATCGAATTTGACCATCTTTTGTAATAACTCGAGATTCTAATTTACCTGTTGTTTCAGGATTTTTAATTGAATCTTTTAGCTTCTTTTTGACATCATCTAAGTCATACGGATGTATCAAATCCATTTGAGAAATTTTTCCTGTTAAAAATTCCTCACTAGTATAACCAGTTATTTCTTCTACTGCACCATCTAAGAATATTGGATTTCCACTAAGATCAGTACGATAAGCTATACCTTGAAAATTGCGAACAAAGGTTCTATATTTTTTATCGCTTTCCCTTAAAGCTTGTTCTGCATGTATACGTGCAATAGCACCTTCAATTTGTGATGCAATAATCTCTAAAGTATTTCTAGTAGAAATTGGAATAGTATCAAGAACTTTAGAACCTAAACATAGCATAGAAATAATCCGATCATCTGAATAAATTGGAATAAAAGCTAAAGAATGAATTTCTTCAATCATTATGAAAGTATTATTCTCCAAATTTATGATTTCATTATAATCACAAAAAATTGGTTTTCCTGTTAAAATTGCTTTTGTAAATGGTGAATCTGTTGAGTAATAAGAAATTTTATCAACGAATTTTTGGCAAAGGCCAATTGATGAAACCACATTCAAAAAACCAGTTTCCTGATTTACTAAATAAACACTACCACATTCAATTACATCAATTCCGCAAATATTTTTGAGAACTACTTTAAGTGCTTCCTCTAAATTACTTGTTAAACTTAAAGAAATACCTAGTTCTCTTTTTATGGTTTGCATGTTTTCGTTTCTTTTTCTTTCAGTAATATCATATATAGCTCCTTGGACAAAAATTGGATTATTATTATCATCACAGATATTTTGACTTACATCATTTACCCATTTCACTTTTCCATTTTTACTTATAATTCGATATTCTATATCCAAAATATATCCAGGAATGGTTTGTAATTGTTTTTCCAATTCTAGAACCACTTCTAAGTCTTCTGGATGGATAATTTCTTGCCAACGAGGTTTCCACTTTAATAGATCTACAGAAGTATAACCTGTAATCTCTTTTACAGCTCCATTGAAGAAAATAGGTGTCCAATCAATTTTGGTTCTATAAGCTATTCCTTGGAAATTTTGAGCAAAAGATCGATATTTTTCTTCACTCAATTTTACAGCTTCTTCAGCTTTCTTTTTATCTAAAGCTAGAGTAAACATTTTAGCAAACATTTCAAAGAAAATTAAATCTTCTTCAAGTAATTCTTTTTGGGAGTAAGAAGCTAATTGAATTATACCCAATAATTTGTCATTTTCAGCTAAAATAGGCCATGTTATTAAAGAAAATATACCTAGTTTTCTTAAATATTCAGCATATGGAGCTATAATAGAACGGTCTTCAAATCTTGGCATTATTATTGCTCGTTTA
>JAEOUJ010000413.1 GCA_016839405.1 Candidatus Gerdarchaeota archaeon
ATAAAGGGTAAGTTATTACATCCCCCGGTGAATACTTATTCCCTTTTACAAATTCTGAGAAATAGCAGTATGCTATATTCTTTTGGACATTCGTCCCTCGTTTTTCGAGGGACAATCCTTTATTTTTTGATGTTTTATATTCATTCTATGGGGAAATATTGAAAATAACTACTTGTAACTATTTGTTGTACAATAATGTCAGAACAAAAAACTAAACTCTCTCATCGCTTACTTGCTGATTTCGTCCTACTAATTATTACTGCTATTTGGGGCAGCACTTTTGTTATGGTTGATCGTGCAGTTGAGGTTCTTGGTGTGTTTACATTCATTGCCTTCCGTTTTACTTTAGCTTTTATTATTCTTTTATTGGTTTTTAGTTACCAACTATACAAGAATAAAATTACTTGGAAAACTATTTGGCGTGGAGTTATTATTGGCATTTTTCTTTTTGTTGGATATTCATTTCAAACTTTTGGATTAGCTGTTGGAACAGAACCTGGTAAGGCAGCTTTTATTACTGGTCTCTATGTTGTCCTTGTCCCCATCTTTTCTTCAATTATATTGAAAAAAGCACCACATAAGCTTTCTTGGCTTGCAATCTTTGTGGTCGTTCTTGGTCTCGGTTTGTTAAGTATTGAAAGTTTGAATATTCAAGCAAGTGATCTTTTGGGTGATTTTCTAATTATAATTGCTACTTTTGGTTATGCTTTTCATATAATTACTATTGATAAATTCATTCAGAAAGAACATTTTAGCAGCCTTGCTGTGATTCAAATTGGAACAGTTATGAGCCTTTCTTGGATTTCTTCTGGCATTTTTTGGAAAGTTAATGTTCCAAGTTTAATGAGTAAATTTTCTTTTACTACAAGTTATTTCACTAGAGATGTTATTTTAGCTATAACTTTCACTGGTGTTTTAGCTACAGCATTAATTCTGGCATTACAGACTTATGTTCAAAAACTTACATCACCAACCCATGTCGCAGTTATCTTTTCTATGGAGCCTGTTTTTGGAGCAATTTTTGCTATTATTATTGTAGGAGAAATATTCCTACCAAGACAATGGGGTGGTTGTGTTTTAATTCTTGGCAGTATGATTTTTCAACAATTAATTGACATCTATCTGCCAATTAGAAAAGAAACAACAATTGCAAATGAGGATAATAATTTCAAAGAATCAAAATTTACGAAAGAAATCTTAAAATCTACAGATAATGAAAATTAGTTTTTTTAATGAGTATTTTATCAAAACAAATTACATGAATGAAATTCTATTAGCCTTTCATTCTTTAGCATATCAATTATCGACCAATCATTAATAGATATTTTATTCTTGTTTTTTCTTTCTCATTTTTTAATTTCTTTTTCAAATCGTTTTTATTCAATATTGTTCACATCCACCTTTTTTAACAGCCATTTATTAAACAGGCATTAAATCTTACTTTTTCTAATTCTTTTTTGAGTTGTTTTTTCATGTTTTGTTTTTGAGTGTTCATTTTTCTTTTTCTCCGAGTTTTGTTCTTGAATATACTACTCTCATTATCATATATAAAGCGGATTCACTTTTTTAGAACTCAAAAATAAGACTCAAAAAGAGGCCACAAATTGTGACTAAAAATTGATTAAAAATAATAATTACTTTTTGTTTCTTGATTTCACTGTGTTTTTCTTTGGATTGACTTTTTTCTTAGCGGGGCTATCTAATAAATAGACAGTCTCACCTATGGTTGCTTCTGCTTCTGCTTCTCTAGTACTGATTACAAGATAGGGATTTTTTGTAGGACCAATTATATCAACAATTTTTCCCAATTTTTTTAATTGTTGATTAACAATTTCTGTATTCATTCTATATTGTTTTGTAACTTTAACAAGTAAATTCCCTTTCTTGCTAATGATATGGATTTTGCCAAGTTTCTTCAAATAAGTCACCAGTTAAAAATATTAAAAGCAATCAAAATTTATTATTTCATCTTGTTTTCTGACGATAAACACCTTTAGTTTTTTTCTTATCGGTTGGTTTCTTCTTTGGAACTGGTTTAGGTACACTTACTTTTGGGATATTTTTAGCAATTTCGCGTAATTGCTTTTCTTTTGATCCATCTTTGGCAATTAAAAATCGACCTCGTTTTTCATGCCAAGTTTTTGGATAATGTTTATTTGAATCTAGAAAAACCTCAAAACCAGCTTTTTGAGCAGCTAATGCAACATGTTTCAATTCTGGTGCATCATAGGCTAATCTTTTAGGAATTCTTCGACCCATTTTCCAAGTAAGATTTTTATCGAAATATTCAGGATAAATAACTCGCATATCTTTCCTAACAGCTGCTTTTCCTCTCTTTGATTTCGTACTAGACAATTTTCTTCCTCATTATTCATTCAAGTATGTTTTTAGCTACAGAACTTCTTTTTATATAATTGTATTTAAACCGTTTAAAAAACTTAAGGCATTTTATTAAATCATAGATTATTAGAAAAAATGATTGTTTTTCATCACAAGCTTTATCCACAAATTTATCTATTAGATATTTATCCTTTAGCTGAGAAATTATCTGAGGAAATTATCTTTGCATGAATTTTCAACAGCAGTAGGTATCGTAGAAACAATAACTGAAGTAGCAAAACAACACAAAGCTACTGGTATCAAGAGGGTTGATTTAATTGTTGGAGAATTCTCCATGTTAAATCACGATCAATTGAAATTTTCTTTTGAAATTGCCAGTGAGGGTACTCTTGCTGAAGGTGCAGAATTAATTATAGAAGAACAAAAAGGAGAGATACATTGTCTTGATTGTGGTTATAAAGGAATAGCAGGTCAACAAAATAAAGAAGTAAATCATTTTGTTGTTGATTTAGTGAATATATTTCAATGTCCTAAATGCAAGTCTAATAAAACAAAAATCAGCGGTGGAAGAGATATTTATGTTAATAATATAGAGGTTATTCTCGAGTAAAAATCAGTTTTTTATAGAAATGTTTTTGTTTAAATTTGTTTCATTTTAGAAGTTGAAGGTAGATTTCTATGGTTGCAGTTTGGAAATTAATTATTCTTGCAATTGTTCAAGGACTTCTTGAGTGGTTACCTGTATCAAGTGAGGGATGGTTGTTTTTAATCCAAAATTGGATGAACGAAACTGAAAATATACTTGCTATAGCACTATTTTTACATATTGGAACAATGATTGCAGTTATTGCTAGATTTTGGAAAGATTTCTTCCTATTATTTGGTATTAAAGAACCTAAAAGAAAATCTAGCAAAGAAGCTATAGATGAAATTGAAAATAAAGAGAAAGAAGAAATAGATGAGCAGATAATAAGAAAAGAAAAACAAAAAATTTTATGGAAATTTCTTTTGGTTGCAACTGCTGCAACGGCTGTCATTGGTGTTCCAATTTACCTTTTGGTGAGATTTGTATTGGAAGATGGAGCTCTTTTAAGCCTAGCTAATGGAAAAGTTGATGGAGGAAGCATAATTACTATGATTATTGGACTATTTTTGATTGGAACGGGTATTTTCATTCTTATCTCTCGACGACAAACTGCTAAGAAATCAATTTATGAAATGACTACTAGGGAAATGTTGATTGTTGGAGCAGTGCAAGGAATTACGCCAATTCCAGGAGTTTCAAGATCAGGATCTACTGTTGGAACAATGCTAATCGAAGGAGTAGAAGAAGAGGATTCATTACGAGGGAGCTTTTTACTAAGTATTCCTGCAGTTATTGGTGCAAACATTCTGACAATTATTGTTGATTTAATACAAGGTGATATGTCTTTTGAAGGTATACCAGTTTATGCAATGTTTTTAGCTACCTTAGTTTCAGCAGTAATTGGATTTGCTACAATAGATCTCTTTTTACGCCTTGCTAAGAAAATTAACTTTGGGTGGTTCTGTATAACAATTGGTGCAATAGCATTAGTTATAACATTAATTGTTATTATACTTGCATTGACAACAATTTAGAATTATTCTTTCTTTGGAAATTTAATAAAACCAATAGGTAAATTAGCTCTTTTCCATTCAGCAGCTTTACCTGATAAAGCCATCTCGATTGGTTTTTTCCCGTCATTACCTATAACTAATAGAGCTGTTCCAGCAATAGCTTGTTGCCAAAATAAATTCAACCACTTATCAGTTCGTCGCATGATTTTAGAAGCGATTTCTTCTGGGGGATTCATAGAGTAACGCTCATACATTTCATCGAAATCTGAAAAGTGTATAACAAGAAAATCTACTCTATTGATCGCTTTCACACTTTTAACATAAATATTAATGTCAGAATTTTCTACACTGGCTAATGATGGATCTATTACTATATGGGGAATATCTTCTTCTCGAGCAATTACTTTAACATGCTTATTATTGGATTTCAGTGAATTCAATAAATTAAATGTCAAACTATCTTTACTAAAAAAAGTCGATTTCAACATTGATTCAGACAGAGCAGATGTTTTATTAGGGGTTTCAATTAGTAATAGATTTTCAAGATTTTTAATCATCCAGGTAGGTTGATAAGCGATTATTTCGAATAAACTAAAATTATCAATTATTATCAAAATAACTTGATCTATTGGTTGTTCTGGTAATTTAATATCATCAACTGCAGGAAGATAAAATGGTCTTGCTAAGCCTAATAATTTTAATACAATTGAAGGAAGCTGAGCAGCTTTTATGTTAAAGGTTGTTAAACCTAAATCTTCAGCAATTTCCATTTTTAATGGATCCCTTTCCTCTATTTGATTTTATTTAAATATAGCATAATATTAGCTGGTTTAAATCTAATTATGTTATGCTTTTTTGTCGTTTTTAGTACTATTTTTTAACATATTTAAGGTATTATAATAAGGTAAAAAGAGGAAAAATATTGATCTTGTATAATTAGAAAATTATTTTAAGTAAGGTAAGAAATAACACGAAAAAACTTTTGTAATAAACTAGCATGTAAAAGATTATAGGTAGATTACTATGCCCTCAGAAATAGAGCAACAATCAACCAAAGATACAAAAAATTCTCATAAGAATATTGAGTTTGAAGAGCATGAAGCAAAAGGAAGTCTATGGCAAGTAATAAAATTGCCTTGGTGGGAATTCATCCTAGTTTTGCTTTTATTTGGGGCAACTATTTCAATGTTTGTTTTAAAAAATAGGATGCCTGAAGCTTCAGGAATTTTAATAGGAGTATTAGTAACATCAGCTTTACTTGGATTATGGTTGGCGTTTAGACCAAGTGAATGGGCAGTAGATGGTTTAGATAACATTATGCGTTATGCTGGTTTAACTGCGTACGTAGCAGGAGTCATTTCCAGTTTAGCAAGCAACTTACCTGAAGCTATTGCAGCAGGAATTTTATTGGTTAAAGGGTCTACAACTGGGAATAATGAATTAATCACTACTGCATTCTATACAACTCTTTCTGCAGCTGGTTTTAATGCAATATTGTTAGGGATCGTAGTTTTAGTTGGAGGAAGAAAGAAAGGTTATATTGAAATCAGAAAAGAAACTGTTATGGCTGAAGGTGTTCTTCTCCGTTGGGGTTTTGTGGCAACTCTTTTAACATTTGGTATTGCTGTTGTTGAGATGTTAGAACAAATATTTGAAAATTTAGGCGAACCTTGGTATAATATAAGAAATGAGGAGTTAACTGGCGAACTTCCAAGATTAGCGGGAATTGCTCTAGTTGTAAGTTATATTATCTA
>JAEOUJ010000414.1 GCA_016839405.1 Candidatus Gerdarchaeota archaeon
AAATAATTTTTGCATTTGATTCAACCATTTCAGGTGTTAAGCAATCAAAAGGACCATAAACAGTATTAACACCTGCATTAGCTATTAATATACGAATTGACCCAAAAGAGCTTATTATTTTCTCTGTGATATTCTTTAAATCACTAGTATTATTAACATCACAAGCGAATCCTATTACTGAATCTCCAAATTGTTCTTTAAATTCCGATATTGTTTTTTCTACATTATCTTTATTGCTTGAACATATTGCTACCTTACAACCCTCTTTTAATAATATTTCAGCAATTTTTTTCCCTATACCAGAAGTTGAACCAGTAATTAAAGCAGTTTCATTTAATAATTTCAAATTTATCACATCAAACATAATATGAATATAATGTTTTAATTTTCTAAATATAGATAAGGGTAATTTATAAATCGTTTCAGATAAAAAATAATAGAAAATGATATTAATCAAATATTTTTTTAATGTAATGTTTTTATATTATATTGGAAAGTAGAATTATAATAAGAGGATAATTAAATCCCTTGACTAAGTATTTCTATCTATAGGAATGGAAAATAGATGAAGGATTTTCATTTGCGAGAAAAAAATAGTGAATTAATTTATTGCCCATTCTGCGGAAAATTGAATCTTTTTAAATATAAAGCACAGGAAGAAAGATTTGAATTTAGATGTAAAAGATGCAATAAATCACTAGATAATTATAGAGATGAGCATTTAGATGAAAAGCATAAAATAAGAATTTGTCAAAATTGCTCACATCCAACTTTTTCAGATTTAGAATTTTGTATTAATTGTGGTTCTAATAAAATCGAAGATTTATTAAAAGGTGAAACATTAACAAAACGAGAAAGTTTCATAAATTATGGGGGCATTTCTTTAATATTAGGAATTTTTATACTCATAACATCACCATTAATAGGTCGATGGATAAATGAAACTTATGGATTAGTTGGTAGGATTGCAGGTCCATTAGATGGCATTCTAATAGCTGTTAGTCTTTATTTTGGAGTTATTTCAATAAAACATCGTAGAGGGCAAATTGGTTTAGCTATGACTTTAATTGGTTTATTAATTGCCATTTTTAAAATTGCAGGGATTATATAAACCAATTTTTATTCTTGATGATTTCACATATTATCCAAATCAAGTAAAAAGATAGCAATGTAAGCTACTATTAGAACAATTTTCTGATTTATAGCCGCAATAATTAATGTAGTAGGATTAGATAGAATTCGTGATAAGACAAAGAATAGAATTTAGGATTTTTCTATCCAATGTTCGTACCATCGCTCAAATGTAGCTTGTCTTAAAGATTTTAATTTTTCATAAATTTTTGTAGATGGAAATGGATTTAAATTATAACAAAGTTCAATTATTTCTTCTTTAGATTTACCTTCAGAAGATAAATTCTGCATTTTGATTTTTAACGATTTTATGAAATCTATATATTTTTGAATAATTTCTTTATTGCAGATATTTTGATGCCCAGGTATAAAATATTCAACATTTAAACTAAGATATTCTTCTAAAACAGAAACCCAGATATCTGGATCGGAAGTTTGATCCTGACCATATGGGAAAAAATTCTCGAATAAATTATCTCCAGCAAAGAGAATTTTGTAATCGGGGAAAAAAATATAAGCTGAATCAGATGAATGTCCACCTGTTTTTTTAAAAATTACTTTGATGCCATCATCATTTAACTCAAAATAGTCTTTTGCAGTTAAAATTGGTAAATCCCTCTCTTCTTTTAAAATTTCAAAAGCAGGTTCTGAAACAATTATCTTACAATCTGAATAAGCTTGAATACCTCTAAGATGATCTCCATGATAATGTGTTAACATTAAGATTTCGCATTTTTTGCCTGATTCCTTCTCAACATAATTTCTGAATTTCTTTTGTTCAAGAACACTCATACCAGAATCTACAATTACTATTTTATTTGGTAAAATAATAGCTCCTACAACTACATCATAGTATGATTCATCGATAAATAGATAGAGATTTTCATTAACTTTTCTAAAATCCATTTTTTTCTTCATCCAATTATTTTTTCTTTTAATCTAATGAGTTCTTCTTGAGATTATTTTCGCTTATTTAATCTAGAATAATTCTATTAATATGAAAATTGGTCTAAATAAAAATAATAAAATATAAGATATTATTGATTAATTATGAAATTTCAAATAACTACTTCTATTCTTTATATTATATTCAAATTATTTAGGAGAATTAAAATTGAAAAATACACGAGAGCATTTTAGAATAGATGAGATAAAAAATTTTGCATTTGAAGTTCTAAAAAAAAGTGGTTATTCAGAAGAAAATGCAAGAGCAACTGCGTATGCTTTAGTTGAAGCAGATAAAAAAGGAATCTTCTCACATGGTTTAGCTGGCGGAACTGGATTAGAAGAAGCTGTAAAAAGAACAGGGTTGTTCACAACTGTAATACCAGATGCTAAACCAAAAATCTTATCGAAAAAATATCCTACAATTGCTATAATTGATGGTAATGCTTCTCCAGGTCATATTAGCTCTATGTTTGCAATTAAATTAATTAAAAAACTTGCTAGAAAATTTGGTATTGCTAAGGTTTTTGTAATTGAAGCTAACCATTTTGGTGCTGCTGGAATTTGGAGCGAAATGATTGCAAATGAAAGGGATTTAATTGGAAATGTAACTTGTACTACATCTGCTTTAGTAAAACCAATGGGTGATGATCCAGAAGGATTAGATTATACAAAAGGTGCAGGTAAAGAAGTTAGATTGGGTACAAATCCATTAGCTGTATCAATACCGTATACTAATGGAATAATTACATTGGATATGGCTTTAACAAAAATGGCTGCTAATTATTGTATTAAAGCATATAAAACAGGTGAAATGTTAACAATATCTGAATATGTCGCAGATGAAAATTATAAATCAACATTAGATCCAAAAGATTTTATTGGAATGAAAAACGGTAAACAATATTTGAAGGGGAGTATTTTCCCACTAGGCTCAACCCATTCTGGTTATAAAGGAGATATATTATTAAGAATGATTGAAATTGAACTAGCAGTTTATGGTGGTTCACTAGAAAAAGCAGAAATGGGTTCTAGATACAAAAGAGTTGCACTTGCATTCCAAGCTCAAGCTATTGATACTCTCTATACAAAAGATGAAGCTAAAAAACGAGTACAAGATATAATGGTAGACTATGAATCAAAATATTTTGGTTCTAAAACAAGATGGCCAGGAGACCGTGCTTCAAAAGCAGCTAAATATTCAGAAAAAGAAGGAATTCCTTATGCTCAAGGTCAAATTGAGATGTTAAAACGAGCAGCTGAATACGTAGGTTATAATTTTGATGAATTGATTAAATCTATTGAAGAAAAAAAATATCCTTCTGATATTTTTAGGAAATAAAAAATGAAAAAAACAAAAAGGAAACTAAATTAAAAAATTCTATTTATCAATAAAGCGCTTCCGATTTCTTGCCAAAAGAAAAATAATTGAGGAAATTGTAATTGAGCCAAATGCAATTATAAAATTAAATGAAGCTGCTACGCTAGTCCCAACCTCTATTGTGGCTATATTATAATAATTGAAAATATTCCAGAAAATATCAGTTACTTCAAGTTTAGCAGTGTAAAATCCATGATTTTCATGATGAATAATACCTGAAAAAGTATTATTATCTTCTATATCAATTAAGTAAATATTAATAGTTGGAGGAGGAGAAGGATCATAAGCAGTAGAATTAAGACTTAGAATTGCTTTTACTTCTGAAATGCCAGATTCATCTTCTAATTGAACGATTAATAATCTAGACAAATTTTCCAATGTAATTACAGAAACATCACCTAGTATAGGAGGATTATCCTCGAAACAACCAATTGCTTGAGTCATTGCTTTTAGCATATCTGTCATATAAGCTTGTGTACCTGTCATTGTAACAATATTATCACAAATTATTGGTGGATAATTAGAATAGAAAGTTGCTCCAGCAGCAATATACTCAGATGCATAATCCTCATTTCCTGTGACGTTCTTTCCATCTATAACATCTGCTGCAGCTAAAACTCTAACAGCTCTACACCAAGCACTAATTACAACACCAGCATCAGAGGCTGTTTTAATTACATCAAGTATACCATCCAAATTACTCATTAAATTGACATGAGAACTTCCGGGCATTATATTTACACAATGATATGATGTAATATCAGAAATTTCAGAGAACAGCAAATCTACATCAAGATCAACACTATTATATTGACAACCAGAAATGGTTGAAGTAGGACCAGCAATGTCAATATCCCAACCGAATTTATCAAATTCTGAAAAAATCGCTTGATAACTATAGCCAAAGCCATCATCCATTAAAACTAATACTTTTACATCATGTGTATTAACAGCATTGATTGAAGTAGATGAATTGTTTAGATTTATGATTCCAAACAGAAACAAAATCATCAAAAATAATAAATAATTTTTTTTCTTCATCAAAATCACTTTTTTGGGTATAGGTTATCAAAGAAAAATTATTTAAATATATTCTCATTGATGTGAGAATTTAATTTTTTGATGACGAGAATTTAATTTTTTGATAACGAGAATAAAATCTCGTGCTCATGAGACAAAAAATTGGAGAACTAAATAGTTTTTATAAATGCTTGTTTATTCTTCTTCTTTTTCTCTAACGGTCCTAATTCTAACGCTTAAGCTTGGTCTTTCTTCTGGGTAATTTACTCGATAGCAAGGTTTCTCTCCAACAATTTTATTTAAAGCCCAATTAGCCCACTCCCGAACTCGAGAGTTATCATCTTGTAAGGCATTGTGAAGAACAGGAATTGCTGGAATAGCTCTTTTTTCCAATTCACCTAAAATTATTGCTGCATGACTTCGGAATTCTTTACTATCGTCGCGTTTAAGAACATCAATAAGAATAGGTATCAATTGGCTATCTCTTTCACCCATTTCACCTAATGAAAGAGCGGCCCATTTCCTCACTTCCCAATTTTTATCATCGAGAGCTTCAGTTAATGATTTTTTAATACTTTTATCAGTTTTACCTAATGTACCTAGCATATATGCAGCAATTGCTCTCGATTTAGTGTCACCGGTTTTTAGATCCTTAAGATAACGTTTAATATCTTCACGGTTCATTTGGGCTTTTACTGTTTCCTCCAACCTTTTCACCGTTATTGTTATGTTAAGAACTCCTTATCCAAAAATCTTTCTAATGTAAACAAAAAAAATTAGACTATATTTTACAATAAAAAAAAGGAAAAATTAGCTATTTGGTTTGATTCCTTTTACATGAGCTTTTACAAATACTGTATTCATAATTTCAATTTCTTCTGAAGTAAGCTCTAATTCAATCTTTCTTCCATCAGCAATCATTGTGATTTTTTGATTGCCCTCTATAGGAGTGCCATCAGGTGCCTTTTTTTCTTTAGGAGCAATTATTTTTTTGTCAATTATTCCTACATCTATAAATCCAGCAGATTGAATTATTGCTAAATATTCTTCAATTAAAACAGCACTAGAAACACAACCAACAGAATCTTTGAATGCGTTACTAACTTTTTCTGGCAATTTATTTGCAAACATTATGTCTGAAATAATCATTCGTCCACCAGGTTTCAAAACTCTAAATGCTTCGTTGAAAACTTGTTTTTTATTTGATGCTAAGTTTATAACACAATTTGAAATAATTAAATCAACAGTATTATCAGCTATTGGTAGATGTTCAATTTCTCCAAGTCTGAATTCAACATTGTTATAATTTCCTTCAAAAGCTTTTTTCCTTGCTAGATCAATCATTTCAGAGGTCATATCAATACCAATAACCTTACCAGTATCTCCAACTTTGTTTGCAGCTAAGAAACAATCAACACCAGCTCCTGAACCAAGATCAACTACTGTTTCTCCAAAATTTAGATTTGCTAAAGCAACAGGATTGCCAGAACCAAGGCCTAAATTAGAACCTTGAGGAATACTACTTAGTTCTTCTTCTGAATAATTACTAGAATCTATGTTCTGTTTTTCTAATTCTTCAGAAAAATCAACTGATCCTTTTTCTGCTATATTCTTATATTGTTTCCGTACAATTCTTCTTGCTTTTTCTTCTTTACTTCCTCCTTTTACTTCTTCAAGTTCTCTGTTAGTACAACCACAGGAAGTATCTGCTATTTCTCCTTTTTTTGTCATAATTCCACCTGATTAATAATTTTATAATTGAAATATTTATAAAGAATATTCCTTAGGAATATTTACTAAGAATATTCTAGAAGAACAAATATTTATAAAGATTTTTGTTAAATGAAAAATTAAGAAAATAACTTAGAAGAGAGAAAGTGATGCTTGGTAAAGATCTTGATGTTACACCAATGGAAGTTTTTTTCTTAATGGTATTGAATATACCAGAATCACTCTCAGGTTCTGAGATTGTTCAAAAAATAAAGGAAAATTTAGGTATTAATTGGACCCCATCAGCAGGTGCTACATATAAAATACTACAATCAATAGAAAGTAAAGGATTCATTCAAGAGACAACAAAAGAAGAAGAAAGAAAAGATCAAAGGATTAGAACCTATACTCTAACAGAGAAAGGGAAAGAAATTTTGCCTACAATTTCTTCTCGCATTCTTAAAATTGCTTTTTTTGCAGATTCTTGTTGTTCAAATATTGATATTGAAAAAAGGGATATTAGGATAATTAAAATTAATAGAGAAAAAGAAGGATAAAAGAAGCTAATTGTAAAGAGAATTATTAGTGTATATCTTTTGATCAACTATTAATGGACTAGTAGGAGATGATTTTAATTTATAAAACCTAACAAATAATTCTATAAAAATGCTCATGTAAGAAAGATAAAAAATTGCTTCTGATGTTAAATAAAGAAAATAGCAAATCATTAATGTTCTTTCAGTAGAGGAATGACCATAAAAAATACTGTGACCATTTCCAATTATTATGCTTTGATAAATCCAGGAAAGTATAAGAAGAATTGGTGAAATATAAAATCTATTTTTAATTAATCCGATTGTCTCTCTCACTTTGTTATAGGTAAGATTGATCAAGTAGAATGATATTAATGCTAAGACTAGTGTTAATCTAAATATTAGTATATGAACTGTATGATCTCCTGCCATCTTATTAATATGATTTCCAATTGTTAGTAATGCACCAACTTCTATAAAACCTTGATTGCTATTGTCAGGACCAAATAAAAAGATATTAATATATTCACTTGGAATTAAATAAAGCACCATTGAAAGAACAAATAAACCTATGAATAAAATAGAAATAATACCAACAATCTTTGTTTTTGGTTTTAAGAATGTATAGAGATAAATCTGTGATACTAAAATCAAGATAAATGCAACTAATAAAAATCCATAAAGGATGTAATAGAAATATGATAATCCTTCATATGAACTCCCGCCAATGTCTATATTTCGTGCATCAGTAGATATTAAAATTAATTTATCTAAAAATAACATAAAATAAATTAAAATGCCTATTAATGCTCCAAAAATCATCAAAAAACGCGCATTCCTAAAGTTTGGATTAATCTCCTTTTCTATGTTCATTATAGAAACACCTATCAGAAAATTGTAGTATACTCTTAATAAAGTACTTGAAAAAAATTTTCATTACTTTTAGAAATTTATGATTTAATTTGATCAATTACTATTTATTTTGTACATATATGAAATAACGCTTTTGCAAGTCATTCTCGAAATTACTGATAACTTGTTTACCACCATTAATCCTATCATCTATAATATCCAAATTTCCTTCCTTTTCAAATTGTTCTCGTAATTCTTCACCAACAGTAATTTTTTGTTTCCAAATGTCTATAGCGTTTTGACTTATCTCAATTGTTTCATAAATGAAATCGTTCTGTTCTAAGTATTTACCAAAATCACTATTCTCTAATACAATAGATTCGATTGGATCAGATTGTTTTCTAAATAAAACATAGAAAATGCCCATTTTACCATTTGGTTTTAAAATATCTTTTAATTTCTTGATTACTGGTTCCAAATCATCGATCCAATATAATACATCGAGAGCAATAATAACATCAAAAGAAGCTGATGGAAAATTTAACTCATTAATATCCATTACTTCAAAACTCAATTTGTCATTTGTTTTGGTGTTATTTTGTGCCCAATCAATTGCCTTTTGTGAGGAGTCTATTCCAATTATTTTTGAATCTGAAATTTGAGCTATATATTCAGTAATTTTCCCTAAACCACAACCTAAATCTAAAATAGCATCATTAGAATTTAAATTCATTTTTTCTAATAATAAATTCAATTGTTGCATATCAATTACATTAAATTGTAAAAGATTTTTACCATAAGCACCTTTACAGAATTGCGCATAAGCATCACTATTAGCACAACGAATTAGTAGATCATCATAAAGTTCACTTGACCATTTTGATTTAATTTTCTTACCAATTGTTGTTCCAGATTCAGTTAAATCATAAATACCTGAATCTTCAATAATCATTTTTTTATTTAGAAGTGATTTGAAAATGGAAAGAAGTTCATTAATTTGATCCCCCAAACGTCTTTTGCTAATGATTTTAATACCTTCTTCATTTAATTTTATTCTATGATTATCACCTACAAGATATTCATCTGTTTCTGAATCTTTTGGATATTGCTTTATGCTAAATAGAATACCCAAAATCGTTTGTTCACTTTCTGATAATTTATTCAAATAAGATTCCTTATTCATAAGAATAACTCCTGAACTTGTTTTTAGTATATAATTCCTAATTTTAAAAATATCAATAACTCTGAAAGAAATAAAATTCATTTTTTTTAACTAAAAATATTTATAGGTATAAGAGAAGTGGATTTGGGATTTATTTTTCTTCAGGAGATAATAATTATGGAAAGCAGTGTTTCCATTGAAACATCAAGAAATCAAATAAAAGGAAGTAAAAGATTTGCTACCTTAGATTTCGGTCGAGGAATAGCGATCTTCTTAATGGTAGCAATGCATATAATTAGTTATGCTTTAAACATTCAAGAAAAACTAGATAATATTAATAATCTAAAAGTCATAAATCTGGTGGCTTTAGTACTTTTACCTTTTTATGGTGGATTAGCAGGCTTCTTTCTAATAGTTTCAGCAGCAAGCAATATGGTTAGTATGTACAAAGATCTTGATCATGGGAATTCAATAAGAAATATCGTTTTAAAACAAGTAATTGGAGGATTACTTTTACTAGTTTTTGCCATGTTATGTGAAGGATTAATTGGTTATCATGGAGCATTTGGAAATTTTTTCAAATATCTTGATGATCCTGCAAGATATTTCCAATATAATCCTTTATCAAATTATGAGCATTTTGGAGAAATTGTTGATTATAATTGGCAAGTATTGCTCTGGCGATGGAACCATTTTGAAACAATTCACACAATCGCTTGGTGCTTAATTCTTAATGGTTGTGTTCAGGGATTACTTTCTCTTAAGAAAAATTGGCAAAATAGAAGACGTATGATTATTTCTTATGCAGTTTTAGCTTTTATTATAGTAGCTTTAACACAACCTGTATGGATGTTAGTTAATAGAATTGTTCCAGGTTATCCTTTTGAACTGATTCCTTCTACAGGTAATATGTCATACGTACCTGTTTTAGGTGAAGATAGTTGGTGGCGGATAGTGAGTGCTCCTTTTTTAAGTGTTCTTGCAGCTCCAATGGAGCCAATCTTCCCATATCTCGCAGTATCTTTCATAGGCAGCATCATTGGAATAGCTATTACAAAACCTAGAGAGAAAATAAACAAGAATTTCCCAAAAAATATGTTCTTAGTAGGATTAGGTATGTTTATTCCTGGTTTTGCAGGTGTTATTATAATTATCATTAATGTTTTAGGTTCATTAGGTTTTGATGAAGCTGCTGGATTATACCAATATTTACCTTATCATAGGCATTGGACTTCTGATTTCAAAAATTATCTGCCAATATTTTCATGGTTACCGCAATTTCTGTGTTTAACTGGCTTTAGTGTAATGCTGATAATGTTGCTTTTTAGATTAATAGAATATCGAGGAAAAAGCAAAGCATTTTCTGATAAAACAAAGTTTATACGACGATTTGGAACAGTAGCTTTTTCGAATTATAATAATCAGTGGATTTATTATATAATATTCTTTTTAACTTCTCTAGCTATCAATAGAGATGCATATGTTAAACTTTATTGGGCAGGAACATTTCTAACAATTTTTATTACATTAATTATTTATCATCTATTATTACTGGGTTGGGAAAAAATAAAATACATTGGTTCATTGGAATGGTTAATTAGAACTTTTACCAACAATGTTATTCCATTACGAAGGAAAAGATTTGATCCATCAGTTAAGTGGTGGCAAAGAGGACAAATTGATGTAGAAAGAATGTTCAATAATCCTGAATGGATTAATCTGAATGATATTGAGGATAATAACGAAGCAATAAATGAAAAAATGCCTACAGAACAAAGAGATTCAAAATTTGCATTGATATTATCAATAGTCGGTTTGGTTACAATAATATTTAATGCAGCAAGCATTATTGGTTTATTTGTTTCTTTAAATGCTCGAAAAACTGAAGGAATAAACAAACGTAATAAAGCAGCA
>JAEOUJ010000006.1 GCA_016839405.1 Candidatus Gerdarchaeota archaeon
AATTACTTATTGCTTCTTTTGCTTTTGCCATTACTTCTTTTAAATCAATTGTTAATATTTGTCGTTCTTTCATTATTATTTTTCCATTAATTATTGTTGTTCTAATGTTTGAATCATTAGCACAGTAGGCAATTAATGAATATGGATTGTGTGGTGGCCAAACATTAGTCGTTTTGGTGTCAATTATAATTATATCTGCTTTCTTTCCAATTTCAATTGAACCTATCTGTTTTTCTAATCCTAATGCTTTTGAACCATTAATTGTAGCCATTTTCAATGCTTGCTCAGCAGGCAATATTTCTGGATTTGTGTTAATTCCCTTTTGTAAATATGATGCCAAACGTAATTCTTGTAAAATACTAAGATTATTGTTACTTGCGGCACCATCTGTTCCTAAAGCTATATTAATTCCAAAATTCGACAACATTTTATAATTAAAAATACCTGAACCTAATTTAAGATTACTAGAGGGATTGTGAGCTATATTCACCTTTTTTTCCTGCAAGATTTTAGCATCTTTCTTTGTTAACCAAATACAATGAGCTGCAATGAGATTATTGGAAAGAAAACCAATCTTTTCTAGATATTGAACTGGTGAGTATTTCTTTTCATTTTGAAATTCTTTAACCTCAGTTTCTGTTTCAGCAAGATGTATTTGCAAAGGTAAATTTTCTTTTTCAGCTAATTCTTTTGCTCTAAGCAATAATTCATCTGAACAAGTATTTGGTGCATGAGGTGATATAATTGCTGAACATATTTTGCTATTTCGTTTTATGTAATCTAATAAATGAATTGTTTCAGTTAGTTCTTTTTCTGTTTTTTCTTTATTAGATAAATCAATCATTCCATATCCTAAAACACCTCGAAAACCTATTTCTTCTAAAGCATCAAGTGTCCTATCTTCATAGAAATACATATCACATGCTGTTGTTGTTCCTCCTTGAATCATTTCTATTGCTGCTAATTGAGAGCCAATAAAGCAATCATCTGAAGTTAGGATTGCCTCTATAGGCCAAATATAATTTCTCAACCAATTTTCCAATGGGATATCATCAGCAATTCCACGGAATAATGTCATTGCTAAATGCCCATGACTGTTAATAAATCCAGGTAAAACCAAATCTCCTTTTGCATCAATTTCTTCTTTAACATCCAATTTATTGTTGTAAGTAGAATGGAATTTATCCATAAAGCCAATATCGACAATATTTGAATCTTTAATTAAAATATATCCTCTTTTGTATGTTGTCAATTCATTATTCATTGTTAATATATGAGCGTTAAATATTGAAATATCAAATTCAGATGTACTCAAAGTATTCACCATTGTTTTATTTATTAACAATAAAATAATTAAAAATACCGAAGTTGGGTGTTTTTGAAATTTGTAGTTAGTTTTTAATTAATTTTGCCACAAAAAATCCTGGAGTGTCAAAAATATCAGGATAAAATCGTCGCATATAATCAATTTCTAAGCCGTCGCCGGTTTCTTCTCCATTTGTTCCCATTAGTAATGACGGTTTAACTAACTTTAACTTTAATTCATTGATAGCATATGCAATTATTTTTTCATTTTCTCTTGGTTCCATTGTACATGTTGAATATGTTATGATTCCTTTTTTTCTGATGATTTTATTTGCTGCCCACAAAAATGATTTTTGATAATTAGCAGCATTAATACTATCTTTTTCTGATGTATTATCATATAATTTTGGCTTCACTCCGATTGCTGTACAACTTGGATCGACTATCACTTTATCAGCTTTTATGGTGTGATTTTTTATATATTCAATACTATCAGCGTTGATAATTTTTATACTTTTTAATTCTTGATTTCTTATAATTCTTCTCATTTTATTTAATCGATTCCTACTTCTATCAAAAGCAATGATATTTGCTTTATCATTAGAAAGAATTGCTGCACTTGTACTTTTTCCACCTGGTGCAGCACAGAGATCTACAATAGTTTCATCCTCTTTGGGATCAAGAACATGAGCAACATAAGCTGCAGGAATACTTTGACTAAACCCCTCACCATTTTCTAATAAACCTAAATCACGAACACTAGGAACATTGAAAAAACTTCTTGTATTTTCAACTGCAACGCCTTTCTTTTTTTCTGTTTTCGAGTCTATTTTTGCTTTTCCTATTGCTACTATTTGGTTTATTGGACTTAATAATGACACTATTTGATTAACTTTGAATTTTGGCACTCTTTTTATACCAACACCAAATAAATTTGATCCTATAAAAACACTCTCTGCTGCTATTTTATCCATAACTATACGTGGGGCATTTTGTAAATAGGGTACGTAATTCATACCTTTAGTTTGTGCTGTAACAATTTCTGGTAAAATTTTGTGTATTTTTGCTTTCCAATTATTTAATTCTAATTTTTCTATTACCTTTTCTTGTGTTGTTTTAGTTAATGTTGCTCTTATAGCGAACTCCTTTACAGGTTTAGAAAGAGAATTAACAATTTTATTAGCACGGTCTCTTCCATAACGCTGGCAAAAACCATCCCAAATAGATTTTGAGAATGTATTCTCAGATACACAAAGACGAGGTATTTTCAATGTTATCTAATTAATGATAATTAGAAACTTTTTAAATTTCACTTACTTCTGTAGT
>JAEOUJ010000415.1 GCA_016839405.1 Candidatus Gerdarchaeota archaeon
CAGCAATATGTGCGCCTACCATTTCAGGTAAAATAATCATATCACGTAAATGTGTTTTAATAGGTTTAATCCTTTTACTTCCTTCTTTAATTCCTCTAACTTGTTTCCTAATATCTTCTAGTAATTTTTTTCTTCTACTTGTCCAATAAGATGGTCGAGTTAGGCTTCTTCGTTTACGAGATGGTAACATTTTAATAAATTCATCCATCGATAAAGCTTGAACTTCTTCGAAACTTAAACCCATATACTGGAATTTTCTTAATTCTGCTTGAGTTACTGGTTGTTGTGACAATATTATCATTCCTAATTTTTCTTACTAATTAATTGAATATTATTTTCTCTATCCATCTTTCCAAAGCTTTTCAATTAAAAATCTTACTCTTTTAATGAAAAATAAGCTTAATATTAATATCTAATAATTGTTTATTTCCTTTAATATAGACTATCAATAACAGTTGATTACTATGATTTACCAGAATGATGATTCTTTATTATTAGCCACAGGCTTGCCATTAAAAAGTATTGCAGAAATATTAGTTAAATCCTCAAATATTAAAGAAATGGAAGTCAACTTGAAAAGTTATGGTGAAAAATATTTACAACGTTATCAGGTTTTCAAAGAATATCAATCTTTAATTAAAAAAGGTGAACAAAAATTACCTATTATCCCAATAATAGCTGGAATACCTGGAATTGGTAAAACATCTTTAGCTAAAGAAATTTCTACTGTTTTAAATATAGGAATTATTATTGGTGGTGATTCATTAAGAACTGCCATTAGGAATCATCTAACCAAAAAAGAAAATGAAGTATTTTTTACCAGCATTTATAATACTTGGAAATTTTATGGTGAAAAATCAACTAAAACTATAATTGAGGGATATAAATCTCAAGCTAAAATAATGAATAAAACCATTGAACGAATGATTGCTGATAGAGGTTTTAGAGATGGCGAGAGTTTAATAATTGAATATCTGCACTTTTTACCATCACAATTTGACTCTGATGTTTTAGCTCATCCTAGTTTAATTCCTATTATCTTCAAAATAAATGATGAATTAATCTATAAAAGAAGAATTAAGAATCGAATAAACTATTCTCATCTACGCAGCTCTGGTGAAAGATTGCTTTCTCAAATTGATGTCTATCTTACAATACAAGATTACATATGTGAAGAAGCTAAACGTTATGGAATACAAATTATTCCCGTTGATAATTTAGATTTAGGTTTTGATTTAGCATTAGAATATTTAACGGAAAAAATAGCAATATTGAACAAAATTAAAGATTATAATAAAGAAATTCAGATTGTAAATGAAATATTAAAAAACCGTAATGATTAACTTAATGGGTTTTGTTATGAAACAAATTACTAAAGCAGTCGCTTATCCAACAATACCAATTGTTTTTCTAGGGGGAATAAATCCTAATAGAATTCCTTTATATGATACAATGGGTTTAGCTGTTACGAGCGTAGATGAAACAACAAGAACAGAAACGATCATTAGATTAGCAGATAAAAGTTCTGAAAAAATTAATTTCTATTTAAATGGCTCTAAAATTTCCGGAAAAAGAGGGAAACAGATTATAAATCAAATTCATAATTTTATGGTATTTATAAATGCGAGAGAAGCTATAACTATCCACTCAAATAATTACAATATTTTTAGTGGAAGTTCAGATTCTGGTTTAGCTGCACTTTTTACAGCTTTAAATGATTTTTTTGAACAAAATTTAACAAAAGATGAATTATTAAGCTACGCAATGAAAGGATCTGAAAGTGCAGGAAGAAGTCTTTATGGCGGGTTAACCTTAACATCTGTAAAAGGAAATACTTTATCAGTTGAACAACTAGCTTCTGAACAGCAATTAACTTCATTAAAACTTTTTACTATTCCTTTTCATTATAAATCACGAATCTCTGCTGATGAAATTCATAAAACCATAATTACAAATCCAAATTTTCCCAATCGAGTAAAAAATATCCCTAAATGGATTGCTTTAATTAGAAATGCAATTCAAGCTAATGATTATATAACTGTTCTAATTAATGCAGAGGAAAATATAAAAAATGCCCATGAACTTCTCGAAGAAGTTGGATTATATGTACGAAAACATGAAATTATGCGACTCTGTGAAGAAATAGAACAAATCAGAGAAACTGGCATACTAGCTTATTATTTAATTGGAGGTGGAAATTTAGTAACTATTGCAACAATTGATAAGTATTCAGATGAAGTTACAAGTTTCTTAGAGGAAAATAAATGGGTTTTTTATAAATCTAAAGTTGCAGGACCACCTAGGATTATTCCATAGAATTAATAACCAAAAAAATCGCCATTCAATTTAATATTATAATAATCGATTAATAAAGGAATAATTTAATTATTTGTAATATAATCATTATTAAGAAATATACATCAATATCATAGTTTGATATTAAATCCCTTGGAAATGGTGTTATTAATGACAAAAGATGAAATTCAGGATATAACAATTGCAGAAATGTTAAAACTAGAACCTGAAAAACCTGTTGAATTAACTGAAGTATTTCTTGATAAATTGAAACCAGAGATTGGTAAATTTGCTGTTATTATATTGACCTTGAATAATAAAGTTATTAGAATTATTCCAACAGTTACTAAAAAAGTCCATAAAATAGCTATAGATATTGATAAATTGGCTCCAGATTTTCTTCGAAAAGTTGGTAATTTGTTTTTTGAATTAAAACTAAAGACACTTTATTCTACTGGTTTATGTTTTGTAGATGAGAAATGTATTTTTGATGTTTATATTGATTCAAATGAATTTGAAAAAATAGATAAAGAGAAATTAAAAAAGGAAATAATGTCAATAGAGGGAATATCAGAAATAAATATCTCTATTATTGATGTGGAATAATAAGTAACTATTGTTATTATCAATTTGGAATTTTCAAAAATTACAAGTTTCTTAATATTTATCAATTACTTTCCAAACAATTTTTTCGTTATGTTCTGTTCGTTCAATTTTCTTTTTATCTGCAAGCTCTTGTAATATTTTTAAAAATTCTTCCTTTGGTAGCGGTGCTTTTGCCATTTTCATTAATTCCATTGTATATCTTGCATGAAGTGCATCCTCATACTCGAAAGTTGCCCCTGAAAAGAGATCTAAAATGTCATATTCTACCGGAGTTAATGTATCAGATTTTTGTGTAATATCTTTTAAGGCATCTGGTTTTGTTTCTGCTAATTTTGTTTTTGATATTGATGCAACTTTACTATTATCTATTAAAATATCTAACAATGATTTGCCTTCGGTAGCAGTTTTTGACAAACCATAAAGTTGTGCTATTATTTCTAATGAACATCTAGTAAAGTCCTCACGTGAACTAAAGTAGCCCTGATCTGTAAGTTTATCAATAAATTCAGCAAGTTTCTTTGGAATTTCAATTGAAATTTTTTCTGACAATATTGACTTCTCCATGTTAAATTATAGATATAATAATAAAAAAAGACAAATTTTCAGTTAAAATTGCCTTTCTCATATAATTTTTCTTTTATACTCTTCTAACTTTTAGAATGTTTCCTTTAAATTCTACATTCTATATACGTTTTAGCTCTTAAAATTGTTTATTATTAATGCCATTTCAGTTAGTATTTTTTTTGGTTCTTGAGCTTTAACTATACCAGATGCTATTAATATTCCTTTTGTACCAAGTTCTAAAGCTATTTTTACATCATCACTATTTGTAATACCCGCTCCACATAATGGAACAACTTGTGGATTTATTTTTTGAATAATATCTACTGTTTCAGTTATTATTTCTGGTTTAGCAGTACTTACTGAAATACCAGAACCAATTAATTCTGGAGGTTCAGTTGCACAACAATCAGGAGATAAAGCTGCAATTGCTCCAGCAATTCTTGGTGTACTTGCACATACACATGTAAATAAATTGTTTTCTTTTGCTAACTGGATAATTTTATCAATACTTTGAAGCTTTATTTTTTTCTCGCTATGATTAATTAATGTACCAATTGCACCTGCTTCTTTTATTGCTTCTATTAAAATGTGACCAGTATTACTCCCTGGAGTTATAGGGTCAATATGTTGAGCAAAGATAGGAATATCAACTTGAGAGCTGATCATGCGAATATCTGATGATTGAACAGCAATTGCTATACAAACATCCATTTCCTTTGATACTTCTTCACATATTTTAGCTAATTCTAAACCTTTTGAACCTGTACCTTGTTTATAGGTTTTGAAATTAATAAGTAGTAAAGGGTAATTAATTGAAGCCATAAAATCATCTTCATCAAATATTTCATGTTTTTATTTCTTTTTCAATTAAATAATCTTTCACTTGTAATTAACTATTGTTTAGTTAATTATTTCAATATGTTAAGCGAGTTTAATACATAATAAAAAAATTTGTTAATATTAAATTAATATAGAATGGAATTAAAAAAGTGAATTGAAATGCTAATTTCTCTTGCTACCATGAATTTTAGATTATGTCATCTTTTACGAGAGAAATTAACTAAAGGTGGTTTTCGTATAGAACAAATTATACCCGGTGAACCTGCTTCAAAAGGATCTATTTTAGTAATTTCTACTGAAGAAGAAATTGGTGATGAAGAATTCAATTATGAAAGATTTGTTGTTCTTTCCAAAAATGAAGTCTTGAATGTTGATAAGGCATATTTAAAAATAATGCTGAGTTTAGAGGATAAACGCATTTGGGAATCATTAATAATTGGGATAGATCCAGGTTTAACTATTGGTGTAGCAATTATTACTGATGGTTGTCTAAGAACTGCTTTAGAAACTCGAGATAAAAAAGAAGCATTAAATTTTGTTATGAAAGCAATTGAAAATAATCCTGCTAAAATGGCAATAATTCGTGTTGGTTCAACTGGGGGTTATAGACGCGTTTTAATTTTAAATGAATTATTGAACATAAAACCAAAAAACGTAACAATAGAAATTGTTGATGAATTACAAACTACTCCATCTAGTTATCAAGAAGCAAAAGATGGTTTGGCAGAAGGAGCAATAGGTAATTTGAAAATAAAAGCAGGTAAAAATGCAACAGCTGCTATGGAAATAGCATTCCGTATTGGTGAAAGTGTAAAATCTCCTGAAACATGGGTGCCTTCTGAAGGAGAACTAAAAGAAATACAAATTTTATCACGTCAATATTCAAAAGGAAAGGTTACAATTTCTAAAAATTTGGCGATTAGAGTTGCTACTGGTTTAATAACTCTTAATGAAGCAATAGAATTACAAAAATCAGAAAATAAATAAGCTTGAAAGAAGTTCTTTAATATAATTTCTTGGTTTATTCTAATAGGAGAATTATTGGCTCTTGAATAATAAAATTGTTAATATACAAAAAAAAGATTTGATGGAATTAAAATCATTTGAAATTTTCCCCATAATTCTAGAGAATATTAAAGAAGGTACAAAATTAACAATAACAGATATTGAACACTTGGAATCTTGTTTTGGTGAACGAGTTGAAAAGGCTCTAGAACTTCTTGGAAATAATAAAGTAAAAAAATATATTTTCCAACCTTCTGGTGTTATTAGGTGGATTGTTACTGGTCATAAAGATGAATATTTGATTATTGAACATTCATATTGTTCATGTAAAGATTTCCTTTTTCATGCATTACTTAAGAAAACCATACCATCATGTTATCATTTATTAGCAAGAGAAATTGCTGAAAGAACTGGTAAATATGAAATTATTGAGATAAATGATTCGAGATATAATTCTTTGATGGAAGAATGGCTATAAATTCATCTTGTCTGGTTCATGCAAATAAATTACATCTAGTTGAGTGCATCTAGCATTACAATTAAGAATGCTACTAAAACTTGGTTTTGTACGACCTGCATCACCAGAGATTAGTTCTTTAATATACAATCCACCCTGCCCTTCAATGTTTGCTATAAGATGCTTTTCATCAATATAATCAATTATTACTTGATATACCATTTTATTTCGTTTAATATCTACTCGTCTATGAAGTACTCTTGTTGGTGTTTGCTGGTCGATTTTTATATTAGTTAATTCTTTTGCTAAATTTCGAGCTTCACTTTCTGAAATTTCTTTCTCCAATTCAATCTTAGCACGATATGTCTTTCTGCTTTTTTCTGCCATTTCTTTTAATTCTTGTACTTTTTTCTTATCTGCAAAAATAAGGTTATTTACTTTAATTTTCCTCTTTGCTTTTCGATTTATTTCCTTCTCTAATTTCTTCAAATTAATTGCCCTAATAAAAGGCTCCCTAATTTCTAAAACAAAAGGTCTGCCATTCCCTAACATAAGTGCATCAATATCCTCTCGTCCTGCACCATGGAATTTTGAACCAACTCCCTTCGTAATCTTCAATATAGGTTTAGCAATTATTTCTTCAACACTTTCTACATATCTTTTACCTGTAAAATTACAATTCTTACATCCTTTTCCATTACAATCATAACATGGCCATTTAGTTTGAGGGATTGTTCGTATAAATTTGTTGTAACGACCATAAATATAGAGCGATCTTTTTTCAATAACAATATCTTGTTGAGGTAAATCTATTATTATTGTTAAATCAGGTGTTTTAAATTCAGGGATTTTATCCAATTTATTCATTAATAATTTTCCAATCTCTCGAGTAAATTCTGCTTTAATGCTTTCACCAGTACTTATTTGATATTTTGCCCGTAAATTGTCTTCTAATTCTATAATATCTGGATAAAATTTGGCACCAATAAGGAAACTGTTGAAATCTTCATTACTAATTTTTTTGGCAATATCATATGCGAAATTCTCTAAATTTTCAAAAATACCATTACAAATTTCACAAATAAAATCTCTATTATTATAATCCATATCTAATAAATTATTTTTTTGAAGGGATTGTAAAGCTAATTTATTACTTGTATCAGCTATCTTTTTTAACAATATTATAGTATCTTGATTTTTTTCATTAATATTTGCCAATAATTCTAATACAATAGCATCTTTTAGAATCTGTCCTCTTTCTTTATTTGATAAACCATAACCAAGAAGAGCAAATTGTCTTCCAAAACAATGATCACATAATTTTTTTTCTAATAATAAACGATTTCCTAGTTTAAACATAAATTTGGTTTTCCTATCAATTTCTTTAATGTTCCTTGATACGTTAATTATTTAAAATGTTCCCAACCTTTTGGGAGAATTTCAATTAATTTTCCTTTTTCTTCAAGGAATATTTTTCCCGGATAGATTGAAGTTAATTTTCCTATTAATTGAAAATCAATTTTATTTTTTATTAAGGTTAAATTCTCTTTTGAAATCGTAAAAACTAATTCAAATTCCTCGCCACTATAAAATACTAAATCAATAATAGATAGATTATTTTGTTTAGCAAATTGTAAAGTTTCATCAGCAACAGGTAATTTTGATAAAAATATTCCAAGATTTTTTTGTTTTCTAATTATCTCCTTAAGACACCATGCTAGACCATCGCTGCTATCAATACAGCTAGTAATTTTACCGATCTTTGCTAAAATTATTCCTTCTTTTACTCTTGCTTTGGGTTCATATATTGCTTTGTAAAATGAATCTTTTTGTTTTTTTGTTGAAGAACAACCTTCTAAAAAAACTTTAAACCCAGCACCTGTTGAGCCAAATTTACCTGTTGTGCAAATTAAATCATCTTCTTGTCCACCTGAGCGTGTAATTAAAAGAGATTTTTCAGCTTGTCCAAAAACAGTTATTGTAACACTAATTTCTTCAGCAGAATTTGTGTCACCACCTAAAAATTTAGTTTGATATAAATGAGCTGTATCACGAATTCCTTGAACTATTTCTAATATTTCTTTCACTTTTAAGTTATTAGGAAAATTTCCAGAAGCAACTAAATATTGTGGTTGAACACCTTTGGCAGCTAAATCACTAATTGCCATTGTTACTGCTTTTGCACCCATTTGGTAGTATGACATGTTTGGAGGAGCATCTGTTTTTGCTACAAACGTATCTATATTTACAATCATAGATTCCTTTTCATTCAATGAAAAAGCTACTGCATCATCGTTAAAAGGCAAATCACCTGTATCCACTAATTGTTCAAATTTATCTATTAATGCCCTTTCACCTACATCCTTAATGGATTTGTCCATTTTTATAAACCACTTGGTTTTTTATTCATAATAAGATTAAATTCCCTAAAAATTTAATGTAAAAAATAGTTTTCAATTAATAAAGATAGAACAAAATTAAATTGTTTGAAGAAAAAATTCCTCATTAATGTGGAACTTCTTCAATTACTACATCTTGGACTTCTTCAATTTCTTTTAGAAGTTCTTTTACTTCATCCATTGAACGAGTAAGATGTCGTGTTTCTAAAAATCCTTCCCAGACACAAACATCATCAACTAAACACAAACCAGTAGAATAAGTTATTTTATTTGCAAATTCATTAATCTTGGCCATGATTTTAGCTACAATCCGGGAGGTTAATGGATATATTTTAATTCCAATTTTTATTACTTCAGATTCCACGGAGAAGAAATAAATTGCTTTAACATTCGAAGCATAGACAATCAATATCTTACCACTCTCTCCACTTAAATCGGAGAGATCAGTAATAACTGATTCTGGAAACGCAATCTCTTTTGGAGATGAGACAAGTTTTGAAGCAGTAATAATGCCCTTCAATTAACCATCATCCTCTTTTAATCAACCACTCTTTATTGTAATCATTCAAAAAGATTTCTCTATATACCAATAAGGTTTATCGTGAAATTTCATTTGAAAGATTTTTCTTTTACTCGTGGTTTTTTTCTATAGTATTGATTAAAAAACATAATTATAATTTTTTTGTTATTGTTAACGTTAGGTTATTAGTTTGTTTTTTTAAAAGAAATTTTCTTTGCATTTTTAATACTTTCATTTACTAGTTTATCAATAGCAATTTTGTTTTCTAATTGATAAATACTTTTTAGATCTGCATGAATCACTGGTTTATCAGGTACAGCTGCACAAGTAAATATTGATGCTTTTTCCGAATATTGCATTGTGCCTATTTTTCGTGCAATATCAGTAATTTCATCCTTATTCAAGCCAATTATTGGTCGAAGTAATTGCTTTTTTCTTAATACTTCTTGAATTATGCTAAGATTTTCTATAGTTTGACTGGCTTGTTCACCTAATATTTCACCAGTTACAATATAATCAGCATTTAACTGCTCTGCTAATAATTCTGCTTTTCTAATCATTTGTCTTTTACAAAGAATACAGGTTAATTTTGGAACATCAGATTCTTTGAAAATTCTCAAATCTTCGCCATTTGGTACAATTACTAAAGTAAATGTATTTTGAGTGTCAAATGAATTTACTAATTGTTGTGAAATATTGTAAATTTGTTTCTCTGATTCATTAAACAAAATCTTTTTTTGATTTGAATTGAATTTCTTTACCGGTTTAATCATTGGTTTATTATCAAAGTGAATTCCAATTACTTCTACTTTCTTCTGTGCAATAAGATATGTTGCAATGGGTGAATCAATCCCATCGCTAATTAAACAAATAGCTTTTGAACGAATCAATTTAGCAATTAACCTTTAAGTTTTGAAAAGGCGCTTCTTAATTCATCTTCAAGATCAGTTTTTAATTCACTACTAGTTGATTCAACGGTTTCATCTATTATTTCATCTTCTTCTTTGACTAAATCTTGGTCTTCAAAATCATCTTCAATTTGTTGTTGTACTTTCTGTCTACGCCTTGCTAGTTTTTCTGCTAATTCACCCCTAAATCCTCCTGTTGGACCTGCAATACCACCTGAACTAGCTGGTGCAACTGCATCAGGTTGTGAATCTTCCAGTGTGGCACTAATTGGAGCACTTGTTTGTGCATTAGGATCAACAGTATTGGTTAAAAATGATGGCCCTGAACTTGTAGTATCAGTTTGTGTTGGTGCTTTCTTTAGTGTAACACCTAACATAGATGCGGCTTCAGCAACAGAACCTGGTCCGCTACTTGTCGCAACTGGTGCTGGTGCTGGTGCTGGTGTTGGAGTAGGTTGTTTTGGAGCTGCTGCTCTTGTTGTTTGTGGAGGAGGTGGGGGAGGTGTTGATCTTGGTGCTGCAGGTGCACTAAATGGAGAAGCTGTTTTTGGCATGGGTGCTGGTGTTGTTGTTGCCATTGGTTGTGCTGGTCTTGGAGTTTTTCCGATTTGTTGTTCTAATTTTGCTACTCTTCCCTCCAATTGACTTATTGCTTTTAAAAGCAATTGCGATAAATTATTAATTAAATTAGCTAACTCTTTTACTCCCTGACTTTGACTACTAGAAGAATAAATATCACCTAAAAGATTATCAATATTATTGCTCAAATTTTAATGCCACCTTTCTTGACTGAATTTCTTCATCTCACAATATTCTATTATATAATTACCTTGTAAACATTTATCAGAATCTGTTTATTATATAAAGATTCGGTCTAAACAAACATTCACTTATATACACTCGTTAGTAAAATTGGTAAAAAACATTTCTATTTTAGCAAAAAATTACATTAATTCTTTAATTATCTTAAAAAGATTCAAAACATCTTCAATTGATTTGATTTTTATTGCTGCCCCCACTTTTATTTCAACCCCATTATTTGCTACACCAGTCCATGGTCCAACATTTATAGGAGTAGTTTCATGTCTATCCATCAAACCTTTTGATCCTTTAATAACATCACTGCCTATGAATGTTAGTTCATTTAAACCAGCAAATCCTGCTACTTCCTGTGGAACTTTTACAATCAACTTTGTTAATTTTTCAGGATTATTTTTAACAAATTCTCTTATAATCATAGCATTAATTTTTATGTCTTCAGTTTTAACTTTGAATGCATTTTCGAATATTTTAATAACTTCTTTTGTTGCTTCAACACTTTTTTCTTGTACCAATAGAAATTTATTCTGAATAGATAGGTAAAGCCTAAAATATTTTGGAATTTCAGTTTCAACCTTTGTTAGATAGGTGTTAATTATTGTTTCTTTTCTCCATAATTCTAGTAATACGAAAAGTGTTTGTGATTTCTCATCAGCTATTAGAAAATCAACATTTACCATAGAGTCTAAATTTTTGAAAACACTCTCAAATTTTTCCTTAATTTTGTCGGGATAATAGCGTGAAATACTTTTATCCCAAATAAACATCAACCAATTATAACTAGAAAGACTATAATGTTCTTTTAATGTCCTCAATTCTCTAACAATACTTAATGATAAATCACGACCTAAATGTTTTTGCAGATAATCTCTTTTACTTTGACCTTCTTGAAAAGGATCCTTCTTTGTTTTCCACTCTTTGATTTGTGCTATTCTTTCAATTAATATTTCATTAGGAATTGGTTCAAGTAATTCATCCAAAGCTTCTTTTGATAATCGAATAGTATTATCACTAAAATGGCTAGCTTCGGAGTTCATTTTCAAATCACATTATATCAATATACTAGACCTTTAGTGTTTGGTAATATCAAAAACTTTTGGTAGGTGCAGATGTATAAACTACCAATTACTGAAAAATTCAAAAAATAATAAATAAGAAAAAAAAAGACTTGAAAAAAATAGTCTTATATTAATTCAATAGCTTCTTCTGGACATTCTTCAACACAGATGCCACAATCAGTACAATCATCTGGTCGGGCAATTATTGGTGCACCATCATCAGCTTCATCATAAACTTCTTCTGGACACACTTCGATGCAAGTTCCACATTTAGAGCATTTATCAAAATCAATCTTGGTGGGCATTTTGCTAACCTCTTTCTTTTATTTTTTTAATTATGGTATAAACCATCAAGGTTTTACTACGAAAAGTATCTCTTAAAGGTTTTTTCATTGATAGATGAATTAAACTTATTAATGAAATTAACTGGTTTTTCTAACAACTAATCTATAAGCTATAGATTCTCCTGCAACATTACTATTGCGATATATTTTAACAACTTGACCTGGCTTTGCGCCAATGGCTTTTACAGCAGGATCATTAGCTAAAATTTTTGGCAAATGTCTTCTTTGTATGTTATATTTCTTGAGTAAAGCATTTAATTCATCATCAGGACAAATGATATGTTCGGGTACTAAATCATGAGTGAAAATATCGAAACGTGGATCCTTACTAGTTATAATCCAAATGTTATTCTCTTTAGCTTCTCTTCTGGCATAATGCGTAAATCTGTTTGAAGCTACTAACAAACCCTTTACATTATCTTCTCCTTTTTCTTCTTTTCTATCATCAAGTTTCTTAAAATAATCACGAAGAACTGAAACACCGACTTTATCTTCTAAAGATATTCTGGTAAACATCTCTTGTGTTGAATCTTCTTCGCTTTCACAATACAAGTCAATATAGTTCTCAAAATGATCTTCTTTCAGAACCTTAAATTTCCTACGTTTAAGAATTGATATTATCCCTTTCAAGAGATTTCTTGTTTTGACATCTAGATTTTCACTCATATATGACACATCTCTTATAATTTACGCAGCTAATATGATTTTTTTACACTATCGTTTTTAAAGTATTGGCATTACAACGACTTTAAATCTTTTCCGCTAATATTTTAATTGATTCATCAACAACTTGAAGTGTTGTTTCAATATCTTCTTTCGTATGTTTGGTAGATAAGTAACCAAAGCCCCCTCTTAATAAAAGTCCTCTATTAAATGTTAAGAGCTGATAGTAATTTACTTTATCATTATCAAGATTCAATTTAATCTCAGAACTTGTATTAATTTTTGATAATTTTTCCTTAAACCAATGCATGCAAATCATTGAACCAACACCAGTAATGATAGCTGGAGCATCATATTTTAACAATATTTCATTTATTTCTTCTCTAATTTTTTCACCATTTGAGTTTAATTTTTCATATATTAGCTTATCTTTCTTTAATGCATCTAAAGTTGCTTTTCCAGCAACCATGCTAACTGGATTAGCAGAAAATGTTCCTCCGCCTATCCAAACTTCTCCCTCTGAATGTAGGTTTGCTTGTTCCATAATATCCTCATGACCACCTATAACTCCTATAGGTGCACCCCCGCCTACAATCTTTCCAAGTGTAGTCATATCTGGAATCACATTGAAGTATCCTTGGCCAGAATTATATGATAATCTAAAACCTGTAATAATTTCATCAAATATAAGGATCGTATTATTCTTCTCTGTTTCTTCTCGAATTAATTCTAAGAATCCCTCTTTAGGAGGTATTGCACC
>JAEOUJ010000061.1 GCA_016839405.1 Candidatus Gerdarchaeota archaeon
CAATTAGAGAATCACCAATTGAAGAGGAAGAGGATGAAGAAGTAATATTGGATGATGAATCTGATGAGGTACTAACCTTTGTAGATGAAGAAGAAATAGAAAGTCAATATGATCAATTTGAAGAAGATGAAGAAGAGGAAGAATTAATTGATACTTATGATCTTCCAATTGAAGAAGATGAGGAAGAGGAATATGAAGAAGAAAGTATAGCAGAATTACCAGAAATAGATGATGAGCTTATTGATATTAGCTCAGAATTAGAAGTTCAAGAGGAAGAAGAATCAGAGATCATAGAAGAGATTGATGAATATATAACTCCTGAAGAATCATTTGTTCAGGATTTGAAATCTGAAGAAGAAATTACAATGCAAGATGATGAGTTCTTATTATCCCCATTAACTAAGGAAGAATTTCTAACTGATAGTATCCCACCTGTTGTTGAACAACCAATAACAGATGAACCCAAATTTTCATCCTTTGATGATAAATTATCTTTAGATGAACGTTTAGAGCAAAGAAAGAAAGAATAAGCAACACTTGAATCAGTTTTAAAGTCTCAAGAACATAATGGTCCTAAAATCGCTCAAATATCAATTAATATTGAATATTTTGACCGGATGTATCCCCAAAAAATTTTCCCATTAAAAATTCGCATGCCCCCATTAGATGAGGTACAACAATCTGAAACAAGAGAAATTAAAATACAACCAATATTTCCTGGTTGTCTTGTTATGCCATCCGAAGAATATGTAGATTTAGACAATGATAAATTAACAGCAACAGAATTTAACATTACACCATTAGTTCGCAGGGGAAAAATAGCTGGGAAAGTAAATCTCTGGCATAATAAGCATATAATATTAACCGTAAACACATCATCGAAAGTAATAAACACATTTTGGATTTATTTCTCAGGTGTTATTGCTTTTCTATTAGGATTACTTCCTATTGTTTTAGAATACATAGCTGATACTAATACACGATTAGCTCCTTTAATGAATTTTACACCTCAAGGATTATTATGGATTGAGGTAGCAATTTTAGGAGTCTTTACAATTTTATCATTAGGTTTAGCTTTTGGTTTAAGACCTTCTAGAAAAATGACCAACAGGAAATTTTATCCAAGTAGAGTACAAAATGAAGTGAATTAATTAGCATTATCTTATTCTTTAAATTCTAGAAAGATTTTAATATTATCTTACTACAAACAGAGAAAGAGGATAAAGAAATGAAAGAATTCAATGCTTTCCTGGGTCCAAAAGGTTTACTAGCCTTTGCTATAATATTTTTAATCTTAGGATTACTTGCACTTGTTTGGTTAATACTTTATCAAGAAGCTGATCCTGATAGAACCTTTAGAGGGTCAATTGCTCGTGCCATTTCAGCATCAATATTCCTTGCCATGGCTATCTTTATGTTTTTCATTAGAATGGGCTTTATTTTCTAGTGAAAACCCATCTAATTAATCTTATTTTTTCTTATATTTCTTACAGAAACAATTCTCTCGAGGTTTGACATTTAGAATATCAAATTGCATAGTGCCAATGTCACAAAATAGTAATTTATTAAGTAATGATGGTGTATTTTTTGTTATGATTTTTATTGCTTCAGAAACTTGTATGCTGCCAATGATATTAATAATTGAAGGATGAATACCAGTTATTGAAGAAGAAGGTAATTGCGAATCATCTATGTTTGAAAATATACATTCCAAGCAAGAGGAATCATTTTGAATTGTCATTGTATTACCTGATAAACCTCCTACTGCGCCAAAAATAAAAGAAATTTTTTGATTCAGAGCTTCTTTATTTAAGCAATATCTAGTAGTAAATTTATCAGTAGCATCAATAATTAAATCAACATTATTTGAAGCATTAGAAACAGTTTGTTCAGTAATTTCAATATTTATAGCATCAATTGTTACTTCAGGATTTAATTTTTCAAGATATTTTTTAGCTATTTCAACTTTTGGTTTACCTATATCATCTTCTCGATAAAGCAATTGTCTTTGTAAATTAGTTAATTCTACAACATCACTATCAATGATTCTTAAATAACCAATCCCCATAGCTACAAGTTGTGTTGTGGAAATTGATCCCAATCCTCCGCATCCTACAACTGTTACTCTAGATTTTTTTATTAAATTCATACCTTTGATTCCAATAATTGACAACGGAACAAATCTGGCATATCGAGAGTTTTCATAATTATAGCTATTATTCTTCATCTCAAATCATTCCAGATAATGTCTAGCAATCTTCTTTACAAGATCATTCTGATAGCTATTTTTTTCTTTGTTGAAAGTT
The DNA here is from genome assembly GCA_016839405.1 of Candidatus Gerdarchaeota archaeon. The sequence continues at coordinate 2,307 of JAEOUJ010000061.1, forward strand.
TCAAAGAACTCATGAAATAATTCCTTGTCTAAACCCATTTGGAGATATTGGTGTAATTGTAATAATGTTTCTATTCTATCAGCTTCTATTACAATTCTAGCCTCTTTTGAATTACCTTCGATTAATTCAGAATAATATGGTAATAATTTATCAGTATACTCTTTTGATAATGGTTCAATCACTGTTTTAAAAGCATTAATATCTAGTTCTTTTTTAAAGGCATCATATTTATTCGGTGAAAATTTTCTAATTCTGCGATCAATATCTTGGGAAACACATTCAGGTAAATCGTGTATTAAAGCCATCATTAACACTTTTTCCATGTTTATTCTCTCGCCTTTTGCTTGTTCATTTAAACATAGAATTAACGAAAGAAGAGAAACCATATAACTATGATCTGCAACGCTTTCGACATCTGCCTTAGAAACACCTGAAAAAAGCCAACCGCTTCGAACCATTCTTTTCAATCTTACAACATCTTGTAAAAAATCAATTAAATTTTCAATCATTTTATCATACTTCAAGAAAGTTTATTTTTAGACTCAATTGATGATTAATTTTGTATTTATTTTTTTAATTATAAAAATATAAGAAAGAGAATTTTAAGTGTAAAAAGTTCTCTTTTTTGAAGCTTCTGGTTTGGTAACAATTTCTTGTGTTTGAGCTGCTAATTCTTGTAATTTCTTTTTAATTGAATCAGATTGTTCTAACAAAGTTTCGACATTAATATCTACTTCTTTGTAAGTATTTATTGTTTCAATTAAGGAAGCAGCTGCACCAGGATCAGGTAAATCTGGTCTTGTTCCTACAAGAAATGCAAGACCATCAATTTTACTTATCATTGTCTTATTTAACATTGCTCCAGCAAAACCATGAATATAACCACTTTTCAATGGAGGAATATTCAATTTTTGAGCTTTTTCCTTAATAGAAGGCTCAGCAACAAGATATACTTTAGATTCATCTTGTGGATTTAAAAATGCAAAACCATCTAAAACTATGATTTCTTTGGCACCATGATTTTCAGCCCAATCCATTACAGCATTAGCAACATGATAGGCTCCTTCATTACCAACAGCACTTTCTCCAATAAATATTGCTAATTTCAAACCTTCATGACCCATTATCCGGTAAGGATGACGTAAAAAGCCATCAAGAAATACTGCAATAGGGGGGATAACAGTTCCCTCAACAAAACCTATAGTTTCTAATTCAAGCTTCTCGCTAATATGCTGTGCTGCAATAGCCCCAGCTAAACCCATTCCAGGAAAACCCACTATAACAGTTTCCACTTTCATATCAGTTTTGCAAATACATTTTGCAAAGAGACGAGTCGATTCATCAATTAATTCCTTATTATATGACAATTCATTTACCTCATTGTTTCTTAAATATAAGAAGTTGTCAAAAGTTCTTATATCTTACGTCTAACAAAACAAAGGAATGTTTAAAGAATTAATTGATTTTGCAACTAAAAAGAATAATATTCAATTATATTTAGATAATTTGAAAAAAAGAGTTAATAATCGAAAGATAAATCTTCCGACAGAATTTTATTTCGAGCTTTTTATAAGAGATATCATTTTTTCAATGTGTTCAGTTGTAGTTCCACAACAACCTCCTAATGCTTCTACTCCTAATTTATGTATTTCTAACATATCTTTGGCAAATCGATCAGGATTAATCGGGTAGAGATTCTTACCAGCAACTGTCAATGGGGCTCCAGCTGTTGGTTGAACAATTACTGGTTTAGTAGCTACTTCTTTAATTTCCTTTGCGAGTTTAATCATTTCAAAACTACCAAGAGTACATCCACATCCTACAATATCAGCACCAGCTTTTTCTAATTGATTTATGCATTCTTTAACTGGTTTCTCATCTACAGGTGTTCTAAATCCTTCTACAACACTATCGAAAGTCATAGCAGCTATAATTGGGATGTCGTTATATTCTTTAGCAATTTTAATAGCAGCAATTGCTTCATCAAGATAGTACATAGTTTCTATACTAAAGAGATCAATGCCACCTTTAGCTAATGCTCCAATTTGTTCAACAAAAGCTTCTTGAATCATATTTAAAGTGTATTCGCCACCATCTTTTTCTAACAAAACAGCATTTGGTCCAACATTCCCAGCTACATATCCATTCTTTGGACAAACTTCTTTAGCTAATTCCACTTGTCTTAAATTAATTAATTCAATTTTACCTTCCATTTTTTTACCTAAGGCTAATTTTGTAGCACTATATGTATTTGTGTGGATTACATCTACTCCAATATCAAAATAAGATTTGTGAATTCCAGAAATAATCTCAGAGAAATATGGTGAAAAACGTTCTGCTGAATCTCCTAAGACAAGTCCTTTCTCAATTAGTTCAGTTCCCATTGCCCCATCAAAGAAAACTGTTCTTTTTTTGACTAAATCTAATATGGATTTCTTCATTTAATTTCACCAGGCATATTAAAATTTTATGAATTATATCCCCATGTAATAATAGGCATATGTTTTAAAAAGTATTTTTAAGAAAATCCCAACAAAAAACTAACCGAAATTAGTATAAATATAAAGTAAAATCAAAAGCTAGAACCTATAATTAAATGCTAAATCAAAGTTGATTGCTGTGTCTAAAATATCGGTTGGAATAGATATTGGCGGAACATTTACAGATATTATTCTACAAGATATAGAAAAAGGAAAGATAATAAAACAATATAAGATTGCTACTACACCAAAAAATCCTGAGGAAGCAATTATTGATTCTTTTAAAAATGAATTATCAAAAGCAGAATTAAAAGAAATCCAACAGATTTATCATGCAACAACAATTGCCACAAATGCTTTCTTAGGACAAGTTAATCTAGAATTGCCAAAAACAGCTTTAATAACTACTAAAGGTTTTAGAGATGTTTTGGAAATAGGTAGACAAAGAAGAGCTTCATTATATGATCTTTATTTTAAAAGACCAATGCCTATTATTCCAAGAAGATATCGATATGAAATATCCGAAAGAATTGATGCTGAGGGTAATATTCTCATTGATTTAGATAAAAAAGATTTAATGAATATTAGTAAGAAATTAATTTCAGATAAAATAATATCTTTAGCAATTACATTGTTACATTCCTATAAAAATTCAATACATGAAAAGAAAATAGAAGAATTTTTCATTAAAAATCATCCAGAATTATATCTATCAACAAGTTATGAAGTATCTCCTGAACATAGAGAATTTGAGCGAACAAGCACAACAGCAATTAATGCAGTTCTTATGCCTTTAGTTTCAAAATATATAAACTCTTTAGCAAACTCATTTAGTGAATTTGGAATTTCTGCTCCACTATTTATAATGCAAAGCAATGGTGGTGTTAGTAGGATAGATCAAATACAACATTTACCAGTTAGTATAATTGAGAGTGGACCATCAGCTGGTGTTGTAGCATCAAGATTTTATTCTGAAATCTTACAAAAATCGAAAATTTTATCTTTTGATATGGGAGGCACAACTGCAAAAGCAGGAACGATAATCAATCATAAAATTGTTTTAACAAATGAATATGAAGTTGGAGGAGAGGTTCATAGTGGAAGAATAACTAAAGGTAGTGGTTATCCAGCTAGATTTCCATTCATTGATCTTGCAGAAATCTCTTCTGGTGGTGGGTCAATTGCATGGGTGGATGATGGAAAAGCTCTTCATGTTGGACCAATAAGTGCTGGGGCTGATCCTGGTCCAGCATGTTATAATAAAGGAGGATATGATCCAACAATAACAGATGCCAATCTTTTTTTAGGAAGATTGAATCCAAAAGGTTTGTTAAACGAATCTTTTCCAATAAAAATCAATTTAGCTCAAAAGGCTATTAAAACTAGAATAGGAAAATTACTAGATATAAATGAAATTGAAGCTGCATCTGGTATAATAAAAATTGCAAATAATAATATGAGTCGAATTTTACGTATTGTCACAGTAGAGCGAGGTTTGGATCCAAGGGAATTTGTCTTACTTGCTTTTGGTGGAGCAGGTCCTTTACATGCCTGTTCCTTAGCTGAAGAACTTGATATAAAGGAGATCATTATCCCAAATAATCCAGGACTTTTCTCAACAATGGGATTGTTGCATACAGATGTTAAACATACATTTGTTAAATCAATTAGAAAGAAAATTAACGATATTGTATTTAACAATCTTGATTATCAATTTCAAGAATTAGAGTTAAAAGGTAAGAGTATATTAAAGGAAGAAGGATTTAAAGAAAAGAATATTACCTATCAAAGATTAATTGATGCAAGATATATCAGTCAAGGTTTTGAATTATTAATATCAATCACAGATATTTCTCTTAAGAA
>JAEOUJ010000416.1 GCA_016839405.1 Candidatus Gerdarchaeota archaeon
CGAAAATTAAAATCACCTAATAGAATAGTATTACTTTTTCCTGTTGTTAATTCGACTATTTTTTCTGCTTGTTTTAATTTATCAAATTCATTTTCACCAAAGTGAGTAACAAAAATGTTGTAAGTTGTTGTTTGAATAGTAATTTGTGCTTCAATAGTTGCTGTTTGTTCTCCTTCGGAATACATAAAATGCGTTTGTGCATTTAATATAGGATATTTTGAAAGCAAAGCAATACCAAATGTTCCTGTAACTGTTAATGGTCCAAAATATGAATAAAGATGCATTTTATTTGCCAGAAACCTCACTATGTCTCCATTTCCGCTTGAAATTCTACAGGTATCTGATTCCTGTAAACCTATAATATCAGCATCAATTCTTCTCAAATCAGCAAGAATTCCTGTAAAGTTCAGATTACCTTCTATATCATAACCTTGTTGTATGTTAAAAGTAACTACTTTTAATTCTGTAGGAATTCCTGTTTGTTCTTGAGGAAATGGTGAAGCTGCGATAGCACTGACTATTGTTCCTATGAAAATAATACTTATTATCGAAATTAGTATTTTTTTCTTTAATTTAGATGGAGAAAAGGTAGTAGTAAAATCAATCGATTCTTTCTTAACAATTAATATAGGCAAAACTGCAAAAAGAACAACAATCATCATAACAAACCAATGTTTCTCTCTAAAGAAAGGTCCAACCACTGGGATGTAATCATAAGCAATCGTAAAAATATATCCAAAAATCGTTATAATGAAAATAAATACTCCAATAAGAAAACTTCCACCAATTCTTCTTATAGTTGGTTTACTTTGAATTAATTCACGAATTAATAAAGTAAAATCAATTAAAACAATTGGCGAAAGAATAATCATTAGGTAAAGGAGGATATGTCTTAAAATAATTAATTGTGGTTGATAAACAACAAACATAACTGTATAAGTAACAACAAATAAACCATTCCACAACCAAAGAATCCAAGGTTTCAAATTACTTATTATTTGTGGTTTTAAGATTGCTAAAATGGTAAAAGCTAAAATCATAGTTATTAACAATGCCGAAATTGCTATATAATTTCCTTCAACTGATCTTGATAGAACTGTTGGACTACTGAATGAATAATAAAGTAACACTAGAATGAAAATTATTCCAAATGATAATCCTAGAATTTTGCCAAATTTTCCCTTATTATTCTTATCTAACAATTTTTCATTTGCTAATTTGATTTCATTATCTTCTGATTCATCATTAGATACAACTGTATTATTGTTTGCTATAAATGGAAATCCTATCAGCATAAATGCTGCAACAATCCCTGGTATCCATCCAAAAATTTGGTACCAACTATAAGTTGTAATATCTAGTGTTGAGCCTATAGTTCTAAATATGATAGATAGTGCTAATCCTAAAGCTAATCCTATTCCAATATTAAGCGTTTTTTTCTCCTTTCGATTAGTACTATTATTACTAGCTAAATAAACTGGCAGTAACATCATAAAAGCTCCTACACCAATCCCTGTAATAACAGCTTTTAAAGCAGTAATTTTTATGAAAACTTCAATCAATCTAGAAGCAATCATAATTTCTCCAGTGATAACTAAAAAGAGACTTGAAATTCTCTTGAAGAAAAGTAGAATCATTGGTGAAAGCAAAAAGGCTATTATTATAACATAGGCGTTCAATGATACAGTCAATAGATTTAAAGCAAATATCGAACCTACTAAATCAGTTATTAATTGAAAAAAGAATAGAAAAAGTATACTCAATAAAATAATTTCAAAGTAACTCTTTTCAATAAAAGATTTTATTTTATTCATTTCCATCTCCTGTTTTTCCTATTAGTTTATTTTATACTAGAAAATTAGTTTTTCTCTTTTGGGAATATTATTTGTATAAAATCACATCTAAATTATTAAAATAAATAGGAAATTTTTTTCATTTAGTATATTAATTTATATTAGGAGGGATTGTTTGGATTATCAATTTATTAAATTTAGTGAAAGTAAAAGATTTGGTAAATGTTTACACATTAATTTATTTAAGAGAAAAACTTGTACTTTTGATTGTGTTTATTGTGGTGATGGTCCTACAGAATTAAAAACTATTGAGAGAGTTTTTACTGGTCCAGTAAATAGAATTTATCAAGAAGTTGTTGATTTTATTGATAAAAATGGTCAACCGGATTATATATGGTATAGTTGTAAAGGTGAACCCACTCTTTATCTACTCTTCGGAGCTTTAAATAAAAAAATCAAAGAAGCTTATCCAAAAGTCAAACTTGCTTCTTGGACTAATTGCACATTACTAAATAGAGAGGATGTACGTAATGATCTAAAATACTGCGATTTTATTATTGCAGATTTAGATGGTGTTATTGAAGAGAATTTTCAAAAAATAAACCGTCCTCATCCAGGTTTAAAACTTGATGAAATTTTATCTTCATTAAAGCAATTTAGAAGTGAATTTAAGGGAAAGATTTGGATACATACTGTTTTTCTAAAAGATTTTAATGATTCGGATGAAAGTGTATCTACTTTGAAAGATTATTTAATTGATGTTAAACCTAATTCATTCTTTATTTCACTTGCTTCAAGAGGTGCTGAAGAATCATTACCTAATGATTTTAAGGAAAAACTCGAAAAACAATTATCTGATCTACCATTTAAATATCATTTCGATTAAATCTGACAGAAATATTTTAGACATTTCTTTTCCTAATTAATTTATGAATAAACCAATAACTCCTGAAAAATTCAAGAAAATAGAGGATTACCTTAATGGATTAATAAATGAAAATAAAATTCCTAATTATGTTATGCTTCTTTACAAAAAAGGAGAAACGAAATTTTTACAAAAGAATGGATGGTTAGATATTAAAAATCAAATCCCAATTGATTTCGATTCAATTTTTCGCATCCATTCAATGACCAAACCAATTGTAACCGTTGGATTAATGTTATTATTTGAGAAAGGCAAATTTAAATTAGATGACCCAATTTCTAAATACTTACCAGAATTTGAAAAAATGAAAGTGTTTCTAAGAGAAGAAAATGGTGAAATTATAACTGAAGATTGTAAAAATAGATTAACTATTCTACATCTTTTAACTCACACTTCTGGAATAAGTTATGGTTATCCTGATGATCCAGTAGGCAAGATTTATGGTGTAAAAATGGACTTTGAAAAGATTAAATCTCTAAATATTAGAGATATTTCAAAGATTATTTCAACAGTTCCATTAAGATTTCAACCAGGAGAACATTTTAGATATGGTTATAGTTTTGAGGTTTTAGGAAGCTTAATAGAAGTTCTATCAGGACAAAGATTAGATATTTTCCTAAATGAGAATATTTTCCAACCTTTAGAAATGCATAACACTGGTTATTTTGTACACAAAGATAAACAAAATAAATTCTCAAAAGCATATTCTTTGAACGATAAAGGAATAATGAACGAACTTATTTCTCCATATTTCACAAGCCTTTATCAAAAAGATAATC
>JAEOUJ010000417.1 GCA_016839405.1 Candidatus Gerdarchaeota archaeon
AATAGGGTGAATAATTGATAAAATGATTAAAAAATTCATTCCTTTTCAGCATTAATTTTGAAATTATTTTAAGGTAAAATCCAGTGATTGAGCTCATTAATTAAAAGCAGTTCAATAATATCAATATTAAATTATTAGATAGATTTATTTTCAGAAAATAAGCAAAAAAGAAAGTGAGTTGAATACTTTTGGAAAATCAAACATATCTACAATTAGTCAAAGACGCCTTTCAATTCTTATTTGATAAGTATAATTATACAGTAGCTCATCATGTAGCAATTGATCCTTTTTGGAATGCACAAACATACTTACAATCTGATAACCTTTTACTCCAAATAGTAAATGATTGGTGTTTAATAACATTAGATTTGAAGCCTTTCGATGCTCAAAAACCTCTTAAGAAGCAATTCAATGATTTCTTTGATATAAGGTTAATTTTAGCTCTACTAGAAGTTCCTGAGGTAAAAGATTTAGAAAAAATGTATGAAAAGGTTTTAACTGAAATATTTTGTGAGGATTCTGAGTGGTACAATATGGTTGAGAAAGAAAGGGGAATGGTACAAATGCATCTTATAGCAAAAATTTTTGAGAAATATTACGAACAAATCTTGGAAATTTTTTCAGAGGAATATCTTTCTGATACAATTAAAAAATTGCAACATCTTAAGATAGAGAGAGATAAAAATAGATAAGTATCATCTAATCAAGAAAATTAAATAAAAAAATAAAGAACAGAAGAAATTACTTTCTTCCTCTTTTTCGACCTGATTGTCGAGCAGCGATTAAACCAACTTTTGCACCTGGTGGAGCATTTCTTGAGACAGTTTTTGTACCACTACCACCACCATGAGGATGGCTTGCAGCGTTCATAGTATTACCTCTAACTCGAGGATACTTATGTCCCTTTGCTCTTAGATGATGGAATTTTTTACCTGCTTTTAAAAATGGTTTTTCTATTCGTCCACCACCAGCAACAATTCCAACCGTTGCTCGAGAGCTTGGATTGAATTGTTTTAATTCACCACTTGGCATCTGGCAAAAGACTTTCTTACGACTATGTGATACCACTTGAGCAAAAGCACCTGACGAACGGGCCATTGCACCACCATCTCCAGGACGTAACTCAATGTTATGAACATAAGTTCCATCGGGGATATTTTTAAGTGGTTTAATAGTACCAATTTGTATTGGGGCTGTAACTCCTTTGTAGATTTTCTGACCTACTTGTATTCCTTCTGGTGCCAAAAGCAAGTGTTTTTTACCATTTTGTTCTTTAACACCAATAACAGGTGCACCTCTACCAGGATCGTGCAAGAGCTCCACTACTTCATATTCTACTATATGACGTTTATAGTCATCAGCAGTTAATTGTGGATATCTTACAGGGCCTCTTCTTTTATGTGTACTGGCTCTAAATTGGTTACCACCACGACCACGTCTTTGGACTAAAATTCGTTTACCCATTGTGACATCACCTTACATTAAACCTAAGGCAGTGGCAAGATCAACTGCATTATTTGTTGGGTGCAATTTAACAATTGCTTTTTTCTTGCCTTTAGGAGTAATCATAGTATTTATCTTCACTACCTTTACGTTGTAGAGTTTTTCAATTGCTTGTTTGATTGTTGTTTTGTTTGCTTTACGATCGACAATGAATGCAAGTTTATTCTGTGATTCAATTAATTCAAAAATTCGTTCACTGCTGAAAGGTGCAATGATTATTCGGTAATAATTGGTTTCTTCAGAACTCATCTATTTTTCAACTCCTAATTGGTTTTATCAGTGGCAGTAGTAGTCGTTTTCTTTGGTGGAGAAACTTTTTTCTTTGTTGGATATTTTTTGTTAATTAAATCAATTGTATTCTCCATCCAAACTGTTAATCTGCCAGCATGTGTACCTGGTGCGAGCATCTCAGTATTGAGATAATCAACATGAACGATTTCAACACCTGGAAGGTTACGAACTGCCTTACAGAACTCTGAGTCACGGTCTACAACAAATAGCGGCCCCTTTGGAACACGATATTTACGACCACGACCCTTACCTTGTCCTGCTCGGATTTTCTTACCATCCTTTACTCGTTCAATGTCATTTACCAAGCCAATTTTCGTTAATAACTCGACAGCTTCTTTGGTCTTTGTTATTTTATCATGAATTGCATCTTCAAAAACGAGCGGTAGTAATTCAAAATTAGCTGCGCGATGACCTCGTTGTAATACAAGATCCTTGTTGCAAGTAGCAGCAATAGCGCTTTTAATAGCTAATTGACGCTCTTTTCTGTTTATGCGTTCGACAATCTTTTTCTCGGTTCTAGGTGGATGAGCAACTCGACCACCAACGGTATAGTTTACTAAGGAACCTCTTTGAGCATGATGTGTACGTCTTCCATGACTTCTTGGTGTTCTTGCAGCACCACGACCTGGTCCCCAACTTGTAGCAACTGTCCATCCAGCTTGATATTTTGTACCCTTCGGTTGACGACGAGTACTTTGGACTGCTAAGACAGCACGTTTAATTACATCGGGACGATAGGGTGTTTCGAAAACACCTGGAAGAGTTACACGAGCTTTTTTAGCTAAACCGATTGCACCATAAATTTTTGTTTTCATCTCAAGGCATCCTCCTACATTTTACTAGTGAGAGATATATCAACAATCTCCGGAGCAGCAATTTTTTGCTTCTGTCGGATTGGATTCCTCATAGTAATGAGTCGCTTAGCTGGACCTTGAACACTACCTTTCATCAAAAGAAAGTCATTACCAACAACACCATATTTTTTAAAGCCACCAGCAGGAGTAATTTTTTCCTCTTTAGTGCCAACTTTCATAATCAATTTATTGTATTCTGTTCGTTGGTGATAACCATGTTGCCCTTGATGAGCGACAGTATACATGGTTCTAGCAGGACGCCAGGGACCTAATGCACCGGGTTTGCGTTTAACACCTCTTGTTTTATGAGAGAGGATCTTAATACCAAACCGTTTAACCGGTCCTTGAATTCCTTTACCCTTTGTTACACCTATGGTATCACAATATTCACCTGTTTCAAAGATGGTGTCTACTGTGATTGTTTGACCTAATAGGGATTGTGCAAAGTCAAATCCCGCCTGTATATCCTTACATCCAACTTTTATTTCAATGATGTCAGGTTTCTTACGAGGAAGCTTTGCATTCTTAGGATTCGTTATGGCAATAACTCTCAATTCATAAATTGACCCTAGACGCTCTTGTAGGGTTTTTAGGCGTGCTTTTTCTGCGTACTTCTTGGGTATAATCATCTTACGAGCAAGCTCGTCAGGAAGTTTCTTGAGCATTGCTTCAGCAGCAATTTTCAAACCTTCTGGAGTATAACTATATCCACGAATACCAATCACTTTGAGAGGGGGGCATTCTATAACAGTCACAGGAATTATACGTTCCTGATTAAACATAGGACTGTTTTTACGATTTTCAATTACAGTAATGTGCGTCATGCCGGCTTTGAATCCTGCGAATCCTAAGAGCTTTGGGTCGCCATCCCAAGTAGGCCAGGAACGAATCTTTCCCTTCTGTGACTTAGCACGAACTCTTCGAAAGGAAAGGGAACCTTGGTGAGGGGCAGTTCTTTTACGATGACCCAATTTTTTTAGATCTCCTAATATTTATTTCAAAGCCTAAAATGCTACATAACCATACAGGAGGTATGGTGTTTGCAAATTAGTAGCTAGCAAATAAAATGCTTATATTCTCAAATTCACTTGCTAGTGGAATGGAAAACGATTTTTACTTGTATTTTAATTTTATCATTGATTGTGACTATTTCTTTATTTATAAATAGAAAATGAGAGATAATATCAATGAAGAATATCTCCTATAATCTTTTTAAATAGAAAAAAGATTATTAATTATGATTTTGGGTGGGAAATTTGGAGAAAGAAAAATCACTAAAAATAATTTTTATAATAGCATCAAGTTGTTCAATACTTGCAGTAATACTATTCATATTGTCAATGTCTTTCTATCCTGGGGGAACTATTAAAGATATTAATCATCCAGGTTTTGATTTTCTATATAATACTATGAGTGATTTAGGAAGTATAACAGCTGTTAATGGAGAATCAAATACCATCTCAAGAAGTCTCTATATAAGTGCAATATTGGTAACAGGAATAACAGTAATCCCTTATTACTTGATAGCACCAAGCTTCTTTCAAAAAAGAAAAGCTACAAAATGGTTAAGCATAATAGCTACATCCTTAGGAATGGTTCAAGCTATTCTTTATATAATAATGGCATTCACACCAGTAGATACAAATCCAATAATCCACAATAGACTAATTTATTCTTCCCCTGCCTTTCTATATGCAGCTATTTTCATTTATACTATAGTTTATTTTCTTGACAAAGATTTTCCAAAAATTAATAGATATTCCTTTTTAACCATGGCTATTATCTCAGTTCTTTTAACAATAACTGTTATAATAGGATCTATTTATGGAGAGCCCATTTTTACATTAAGTAGAAGAATGGGACATACATTGTTCAATTTTATAGTTGTAATAATCTATGGGTTACAACCATTAGGAGCATATTTCTATATTAAAAATGGAATTATAGATCAAAAAGAAATAGATACAAGAGCAATTATAGTTAGCTGACAATGATAAAAATTAGAACTTTCCAAACCAATTTACAACTAATAATCATATATAATTTAAACTAATATTGAATCATTTCTAAAGAATTCAATGCAAAATTTTTTAAAAGAGTCAAAACTCATGAAGAGCTAGCGAATAAATAAACGGAAGAAAAAATAATGAGCGCACAAAGAGCTCGAATACGATTAAGTGGACAAAATACAAATTCACTTGCAAGAATATGCGATCAGATAAATAAAATTGCTGAAAGAACAGGCGTACGTATGTTAGGACCCATTCCATTACCAACAAAAGTGATAACCGTACCAGTAAGAAAATCTCCATGTGGAAACGGCACACAAACATTTGAACATTATGAAATGAGAATTCACAAACGACTTATTGACATAGATGCAGAAGAAAGAACATTAAAGCAAATCATGCGAGTAAAAATGCCAGAAGATATTCATGTAGAAATTGAATTATCTCGTTAAATTAAAATAATTTTTAGTTTTTTGTCCTAAAAAATACCAGACAGAACAAGTTTGGAGAACCTCTGTTTGGTTTCAAAAAACTCCACCCTTAGTGTAAAAAAGGGATTACTACTTATCATTTGAATTATAAAAAAAATAACTTGGTGCTGAGAGGGGGATTCGAACCCCCGAGTCTAAAAGACAGTGGTTTTCGAGACCACCACCATACCAGGCTTGGCTACCTCAGCAACATACACAAGATTTTTTGGTAATGAACTGTTAATAACCTTTTCTTTCGACAAAATATTTTCACTGCACTCTCTCAAGACAAATTCCTTTTTTAAAAAAGATAAATATTTTTTTGAGAGTGTTTTGTAGTTATGAGCGGAAGCCATTATACATATATCCCTTTTTATCCAGAAGATAAAGATGAAGATTCCCGAGAATGGCAAAAAGAAGCACAAGAAATAGCAAAAACACTAAGATTGTGTGTTAAGTGCAATAATTTTCAAAAATTCTTGTTAACGAAAAGAGAACCTTTCTGGTTTTATTTTTCATGCCCGATTTGTAATGAAACAATTAAACTTCCGCGAAAAAGAAATCGAATAACAAAGAATTATGATAAAAAGTGGAAGTAAAATTAAATAATCATTAGGAAACACAAAACTTTAAAACAAACAAGCTCACAAAAAATAATTGCTGTTGATGAGAATTTCGTGCGGGGGTAGCCTAGCTCGGTCAACGGCGGAGGACTTAAGATCTCTAACCTTGTCGGTTAGAAACTCACTAGGGCCAGTAGAATAGGATATCCTCTCCTGTAGGGGTTCGTGTGTTCAAATCGCGCCCCCCGCACCAATCAAAACTTTTTTCTGTTGATAATTTCACAAGAAATACAATTAGGTGTAATTTATTGTCATCAAATAATCAATATAAAATAAAGAAAGCTGTTGCTCGAGAAGTTCTTGATTCTCGAGGCAATCCTACGATTGAAGTTGAACTTCATACATCTAAAGCTCAAGCGTATGCAATTGTCCCATCTGGTGCTAGCACAGGAAGCAATGAAGCACTCGAGTTACGTGACATCGAATCAAAACGGTACCATGGTAAGGGTGTATTAAAAGCAATTGAAAATGTTTGCAATATTATTTTTCCAGCTTTAAAAGATAGAGATGTCCGAGAAATAAGAGATATTGATAATTTGATGATTGAATTGGATGGCACAGAAAACAAGACTAATTTAGGTGCTAATGCGATACTAGGTATTTCTTTGGCGTGTTGTAAGCTTGCAGCAAAAGCACAAGGAATACCACTTTACATGCAGTTTTATAAATTAGCATATGAAAAAGAAAGCGATAAATATCTCCTACCTGTTCCAATGGCTAATGTAATAAATGGTGGCAAACATGCAGGTGGTAAATTGGCACCACAAGAATTTATGATTATGCCTGTTGGTATATCAAATTTTAATGATGCTATTCGAGCTATTTCTGAAATCTATCAGGTTTTAAAACAACAACTTAAAGTTAATTATGGTCCTACTGCAATCAATGTTGGTGATGAAGGAGGTTTTGGATCACCTGTTGCTACTAGTAAAGCTGCTCTTGACTTATTAGTTTCAGCTACTGAAGAGAGCGGATATAAAATTACTAGTGAAATTTGTTTTGCTTTGGATCCAGCTGCTACAGAATTTCATAAAGAAAGTGTATATCTTATCGATGATCTGATTTTGTCTGAAGGCGAATTAGTTGATTATTGGCATGATTTAATTCAAACTTATCCAATTATAAGCATTGAAGATCCATTTGCTGAAGAATCATTTGAAGGTTTTGCTGAATTACGTAAGAGAGTTGCTGATAAAGTTCAAATCATAGGTGATGATTTAACAGTTACCAATACACAACGTCTTAAATTGGCAATCGATAATAAATCAATTAATTCTCTTTTATTAAAAATAAACCAAATAGGAAGTATAACAGAATCTATTGATGCTGCGAAAATGTGTTGGGAAAATAATTTGTCAGTTGTAGTTTCACACCGTAGTGGCGAAACTGAGGATACCAGTATAGCAGATTTATCTGTTGGATTATGTAATGGTCAAATAAAAACAGGTTCAATTGCTCGAGGTGAACGCACAGCCAAGTATAATAGATTGTTTCGTATTGCAAGTGAATTAGGATCTAATGCTATTTATGCAGGAAAAGATTTCCGTTTGGGTTATAAAAATTATATTTGATTATTAAATAATTAAATTAAAAATAATATCCTTTAAGAACATCTTTTAAACAACTTTTACTACTGTTTCCTATTGGTGGTTTATTTGCGAGTTAAACGAAAAGATCTAGAGATTTTTCTAGAACAAATTGAAGAAATTCAAGAACCAAAATTACAATTTGAACAATATTCTACGCCACCAAGAGTAGCTGCTAATCTTCTCTGGATGGCTGGGATTGAAAATAATGATATATATGAGAAAAGGGTTTTAGATTTAGGCTGTGGATCAGGTATTTTGGCATTAGGTGCTGCATATATGGGAGCAAATGAAGTGATAGGTTTAGACATTGATTTTGATTCCTTACTTGTAGCTAAGAGAAATAGTCATAATTTAGATTTAACTGAAAATTGCTATTGGATATGTGCTAAAGCAGAGGATTGTTATGTAAAAGGCATAGATACTACTATTATGAATCCACCTTTTGGCATGCGAAAAGAAAGCCGATCAAGAGACCGCTTCTTTTTAGAAAAAGCCCTTGAGATATCTAATAATGTGTACTCAATTAATCCATATGCAGAAAAAACTCGCACATTTTTTATGGAATATTGTGAAAATTTAGGTGCTGAGATAATGCAAATAATTCAAATGGATTTTGAGATAAAAAAATTATATCAATTTCATAAGAAAATTCAACACATAACAAAAGTTGATTTGTATATAATAAAAAAGAACAGTAAATTTACTCAATAGATAATTTCTTCGATTTGTATTCATTAATTAAAGATAATTTTTGTTCTCGAGATAATTTCTTCAATGATTGCTCTTTTTTTATTGCTTCTTTTTGTGTATCACAAATATCTATATAAGAAACTTTCACTGGGCGACGAGTCCTGGTATATCTAGCTCCAAGTTTTCCTTTATTATGTTGTTCAATTCTTTTCAACAAATCTTTGGTATATCCTGTATAAATTGTTCCATCAGCACAAGTAACCATATAAACAAAGTATTTCAAATGTAGATTTTACCCCATGTAATTATTTATAAACATAAATTTAACCAATCAAACTAAAAAGTATTTATAACATGATAAACTAATTCCAAGTGTATTATGAGATAATATATTGCATTGTAGTGGTAGTAGATGTCTAGAAGAAGATCAAGCTTAAGAAGATCGAAATACGAAATTTATAACGAAATTCTCAATATAATCTATTATCAATCAGACTTACCATTAACAAGGATAGCTAGAGCAGCAAATCTACCAGTCGACCGCGCAAAACCACTCCTGCAATTTCTACAGCAAAGAAACTTAATTTTTGATGAGGAAGATGATGGATTAACTATCTATCGTATTTCACCAGATGGCGTAGAATTTATTGAATTATTCAAAAGAATATCAAGACTTGTACCATCTGATGATGATTTAGAAGGTATAAGTTTCTAAAAAAAATTTAACTAAATCAATTCTGCTAATTGATTACAAGATTTTTTAGCTAAAAGAAAAATCAAACCTAAATTAGCATCTGTTCTTGCTAAAACAGTTAAGACTGCTCTGGAAGCAACATCTAAGAGTATAATGTATCCATGTTCTCCTAAAATAGAAATATTAGCCAATTGTCCTTTGCCAAGTTCTTGCGTAACACGCTCAGAAACGGAGGAAATGGATGCAGTCATAGCAGAGATAAGATCTTCATCTGCAGTGCTATCTAAAGCTGAGTCAATGGGAAGACCTTGGGCAGTAACAAGTAAACATCCTTGAACACCATCATGACCGGACTTTAGCTTTTCTAAGATATTATGAATGCGTTCTACTCGAGATGACATGATATGCACACACTATAACGAGACTGTTTGTAAGTTAAATATATTTTTGCATTGCGACATTATATGTGAAATGCTTAATAAAATATGAAAAATTATTGATTAAAATGTTGCGCTAAATGATAAAAAGCTCAAGAGAAATAATAATAAGACATAAATAAGAAAATAAACTTTTGGAAAATATTATAAACTCTAATAATTGCTCAAATTATAAAGTGTTAACACTTGAAAAAACGAATGTTGTACTCTACTCTAGAGGTGTAAAAATTTGCGATTAAGAACAAAACATTTCATTATGATAATTAGTGTTCTTTCCTGTATTATTCTAAGTGAAAGTCTAAAGACCAATGCTCTTACAAATACTATACCTGAACAAGAGCAGTATACGCCGGGACTATTCAACATTGGTACTTTTTACCTTACTATCAATGTCTCTCAAACTGAATTTACTCCGGCAGAATTTACAGTCGAAGAAAGCGCATCTGTAAATCTTACAATCAGAAGTACAGATATTGGTCATACTTTTGAAATTCTAGAGTACGACATAAATGAAACAATAGAAGCAGGTTCAAGTATTAATATTGAATTTGAAGCTGATAAATTGGGTTCATTTACCTATTCTTCAATTAATTCAACTGGAACTGGAACATTGATTGTTACTGATCCTTATGTTCCTGATTTACCAAGACCAGAAGATATTACCATCCTATTTGATTTCAGTCATAATGAAAATTCAACAGCAATGGCTGAAAAATATGATACGATATATAATTGGACTGCTGAAAGCGGATTTTCCGTATCTGATTTTGATGGTACTCAAATCACTCCAGAAGTCTTAGCAGGTGTCGATTTATTAATTGTTTTAGAACCAACCGAGGATTTCACAGAATTTGAAATTGAGGATATTATTACCTACATTAGAGAAGGTGGAAGTTTATTAATAGGTGGCACAGAAGAAACTTCAAATACCAATGTTTTTGAAATAACCCAAACATTTGGTTTTGATTTTAGTAATGCTTCTGCTATGTATGTTAACGCAACTACTGTAAGTATAGGTGAAAATAATACTTTGGCAGCATTTAATATTACTGATTATCTAGACCACCCAATCATCTCTGAAAATCAATATGTACCATTAACAAATGAACTATTAACAAGAATACAATATGATGGAGCCCTCTTGAATTTTAATGCAACCTGGGCTGAGGTGAATATACCTAATGATAATTTAACGGATTCTGATGAGTTAATTGATACATACATTTTAGCTAAAGGATATGACAAAATTTTTGCTGATGTAAATGGCGATTTAATTGTAAGTGAGAATGAAACAATTGGTGAAAATAATACTTTTATTGTAGCAACTGAGACAATTTATAATGGTCGAGTTTTTGGAATTGGCTCTGCTGATGTTTTTAATAATTCTATGGTCGGTAGAAACGAAGGAAATGGTATCTTGTATCAAAGAAGTATTCAATGGTTAACCAAAATGTATGCAGTTATACAAAGTTATGATTTTACATTAAGCGCTTTTGAAGGAAAAGCAGACGAGAATATTAACGCATCAGTGAATATATATGCTCAAAATAATACAGCATTAGATTCAATCAATGTTTCACTAAGAATTTGGCGAAATCAAATTTTGGAAGCTACAATAGAATTGACAACAAACAATAACACACATTTTGAAGGCATAATTGATATTTTGGAATATAATATTTCAAAAGGTTCATACACTGTTTATACAGTAGCTCATAAACGTGGCTATGGTTTTAATGTTACTAATGTTTATTCAATAGAAATATTTCCAAGAGATCCATCACCTTATCCTGTAGCTATTCCCTATATAATTACATATGTTGCAGCGATTGGTATAGGTTTTGCTGCTATATCATTCTTCTTTGTGAGAGTGCTTAAAGCTCCAAAAACTATAACCGAAGAAATTGAAGAAATAGAAGAGGAAGATGAAGAAGAGATAGATTTAGAGGAATATGAATCAGAATGAGAAAGTGAAATTAATCACTTCCTTCTTTTTTCTTTTAAAATAATAAACAAAGTGTTCAATTTTTTACCAACACCATAAAAGTTAAAGTGCCTTCTTAGCTAAGAAATAATGTACTTTAAAGGTGGCAAGTAAAAAAGTGAAGTCTCAGATGGATCAATTACAATCAGAAGC
>JAEOUJ010000062.1 GCA_016839405.1 Candidatus Gerdarchaeota archaeon
CAATAGGAAATAATGAATGGACTTTGACAGACATCACACGTTGTTTAGCTTTTTCTGGTCTGCCCATTCTCGCACCTGAATAGATTGGTATTTTCATTTTAATTTCAAAAGGTACAAGATACTCAAAAGGTGGACCTGCAGTTCTTTCTAATTCTTCTGTATTTAAGGTTTTATTGTTTAATTGCATGCATTCTTCCAAAATTTTATTGTAATTTTCAATTATTATATAACCATTTTTTAGATGATGTGGTAAACCTATTCTTTCTAAGAATCTTTTAGCATTAAACTCTTTATTTAAAATTATAGTATTTACTTTATCTGTTAAACTAGTGATTATTTTTGTATCTGTTATCCTATTCTTAATCATCTCATCTCTTAAGAAGAAGAATTCATCGAAATTTAGGTCATGCCATGGTAATGTAAAATAAGGATGAAGTGGAATTAATAATTCATAACAAAAAGTTAATGCTTCCTCTTGAGTCGGTTTTGTATTTATAGGATCATAAAGAAATTCTTGTAAACGTGTTAGCGACATACCAATTTTTTTAGCAGCGATATTTAAATCATTATTACATCTTGATTTTATTCTTGACTCTAAGTATAAAACCCACCATTCCTCAACAAAACCAGAAGGAATTAATGGATGGTTATTTTCTAGAAATTCACCAAAACCAACTAATAAATCACCTAAGAATAATACTTCTTTTACCTGGAGATTATATTTAACAGCTTGTTCATAAGTTTCAAATCGCATTACAGTTCCATTTTTAAGGAGTACAGTTGGTCCTTCTATTGAATCAACAGGCATAACTACACTACCTTTCCCTGGTCGTTCTGTGCGGATATGAGTTCCTGGAGCTAAAAATTCCTTTACTACTTTCATTGTGGCGGGATGTATACCAATACCAGCTAAACCAGTATTTCTAGAATGACCATAACGAATTCTGAAACCACCAGGTTTTGACGGATGAGAAAAAACTGGCCTACCTGCAATAATATCTTGTAAGTAACTAAAATTGGGTTTTGTTTTCTTTTTTTGATCTTCTTTTTCTTTATCATCTTGTTCCTTAGCAACTGTTGCCTTTATTGATTTTAACCAATCCCAATCTCTTAAACCAACTGAATTAACAGTTCGTAAAATTTTCATGGATCGACCTACAATACCATCATTTAATACTAAACAAGCACCCCCTCGTAAGCTATTGGTTTCAATACGAGGTAAATCCCGGAAAGCAGATACTTCATCAGGATTAGTACTTTCACCAGTTACCTCTACTGGTAGGTTTTTTACTGCAAATTCGATTTGTTCAGCTGTTGTTGGGCTTTGCAAATGTACAACTCTTTTATATAATTCAATTTCTTCGACAAATCTTTTCATTTCTTGTCTTGTTGCTCTATATTTTGATAGTCCCAATTCCTTTCTTACATGATCAGATATTAATACCGTTAAAGCTGCTTCCGTTCCACCTGCAGATCTAATTGGTCCTGCGAAGTAAATAGCTAAATATTTGGTATTGTCGTCATTTCGTTTGATTTTAACTTTAGCAATTCCTTCAAGTGGTGCAGCAGTAACTCCTTCTGTAAGGATAGCTAAAGCTGTTCGAATAGCAACATCTGCCTTAGTTTCTATATTTATATCCCCAACAAATTTACCAGAAGCTATTTCTTGAGCAATTTTAAAAGCAATATTTTCTCTATCCATTTGATCTCTTAGGCTTTGTATACGTTTAGCAACTCCCTTCAAACCTATAAGCCCTTCAACTTTCCCAGCTACATCTCTTGCAAGATGAATTTCTGGTTCAAGAGCAGGATCCCAACCTTTTGATCTTGCTTCTTTAGCTATTTTATAAAGATTATTTACATCATCTTCTAATTTTTGAAAATATTCCTTCATTTCATCAGATGCTGCTAGTTCCAATTTTTTTCACAACAATTTGAGACTTATTTTTATTTGTTAATTATATAATATTTACAAGTTTTATTAATAATGGTAATATTTTCTAAATTCTATTTTATTTACAATAACAGATTATGTTATTATGAACAGTGCGTTATCAACAATTTTTGATGCAATTATATTGGGAATTAATCCTAGGATAATTAAACCAACTGCTACAATCAAACCAAAGAAATTTGGCAATGTTAAATCATCAATTAATCCTCCACTCATAGAAATATTTCTTGAATGTTTATCAAATAGCAGATATTTTAGAACTATCAAGTAGCAGATAATAAGTAGAACAATGATTAAAACTATTACAAAAGTAAACGCATAAAATCTCAATTGTATTAATGAAAATATCATCATATATAGATTAACACCTCCAAATGTTGGGAGTAAACCTATCATTGATGTAAGTGAGATTATTAAAACAATACTTGTTAATGGAAACTCCTTTCCCACATATCTAAGATCAAGTAATTTATCACTATTATTTCTATTCAGAGATAATCTTTCTTTTGATGTAAAACAAAGATAAGATGTGATTACTAAGTTTATTATCTGCATAAGGCTATAACCTAAGCAATCCTTAGTAGTTAGAAATGATTCAATTTCTGATATATTAAGTGAAATACTAATTGAAATTCCTGTAATGATTAAACCAATATTTGTGAAAATCATATAGATGATGATTTTTGTAAGAGAAATATTTTCTTTATCTTTTCTAAAAACTTGATATACCAATAAAAATGAACCTTCTAATGCAGTTATTATTCCAATAATTGAAAAAATCAAGGGATAATTCAAATTAGAAAAAATTGTTGGATTAAAGAAAGAATAAATCACCCTAACAATTGATAGAATAGAGAATCCACTCATAATCCCAAAAGAGAAGAATTGTGTGCTTGCAGAAACATTTTCTGTTGCTTTAGGCATCCAAAGATTTAGTAAAAAGATATTTGCCAACAAACCAAATCCAATTGTTATTAAGCTAATTATCAAGTAAATTATCAATGTAGCATTTTGTATTCTGCTAGAAAAGAGAAGTGTTAAATTAGATCTAACATAATCAAAACTTAGAGAACCAAATAAACCATATGATAAAATAACTGCTATTAAAATAAATATTAAAGCCAATCCTACCATAATATAAGTCCTAATTCCACCTTCTCGTAAATTCTTTGTATCTAGTTTAAATGTTACAAGAGCAATTAATGAAACACCGATTATAACCCAAGCTAAAAATAATGTTAAAAAATCATCAGCAAAAGCTACTGAATTAACTCCAGCAGTAATAAATAAAAGTAAGCTAATATATATAGGTCCATTTTGTCGATTTCTTTGATTAGTTGCTTCGTAAGCAAATACTAAAGCAATTATAATATTAACAAACATTAGGAACCATCCAATAAAACCATCTATTCTTAA
>JAEOUJ010000418.1 GCA_016839405.1 Candidatus Gerdarchaeota archaeon
CGAGTAGACCGAATAGCTATAGCTTGTGATCGTTTAGTAGGAATAAGTCCAGGAGGAGAAGATCTTACAGCAGATTTAGGAGCCGAACGCACAGAAGAAGGTGAAGAGCTTTTGTATATTAGATCCAGAATGGTTTTAGCTGCTCGAGCAGCTGGTATACAAGTTTATGATACTATTTATCCAAATGTCCGAGACACAGAAGGTCTCTATAAACAAACGCTAAAAATTGTTAAAATGGGTTTTGATGGAAAAGCTTGCATTCATCCATGTCAAATTGAACCAATTCATAGAGCTTTTATGCCGACTGAGCAACAAATAGAAAATGCTGAACGCATAGTAGAAGCATATAAACGAGCTCAAGATGAAGGTATAGGTGTAATTTGTGTTGATAATAGAATGATTGACGTTCCAGTTGTAAAGAGATCTGAAAGAATTCTCAAAAGAGCAGAAGCTGCTAGAAAGCGTGATTTATAAGAGGGATAATAAATGGATTTTGTTGAAAATATTGTTGGACGTGAAATTCCCAAAAAGGTTGCTGGAAGAAAACTTAAACCATTCATTGGTATTGGAAAAGAACAACCACCAGATCGGAAAGTTGCTCCTAGAATAAGAAGAAGATTACCTGGTGAAACAAAATTACTTAATTCTATAGATGAAGCAATTGAGAAATCTGGTTTAAAAAGTGGTATGACTATAAGTTTTCACCACCATTTTCGTGGTGGTGATAAATTAATGAATATGATATGTACAAAAATAGCTGAAAAAGGAATCAAAGATATTACTTTAGCTCCTTCATCAATACATCCTGTTCATGCCCCATTAGTCAAGCTTATGGAAGAAGGTGTAATAACTAATATTCAGTGTGGTGTTACAGGCTTTGTTGGAGAGGCAGTATCTCAAGGAAAGCTCAAAGGACTATTAATAGTTAGATCTCACGGGGGGAGAGCTAGAGCTGTCGAAGATGGTGATTGCCATATTGATGTAGCATTTATTGGTGCACCTACTGCAGATGAATTTGGTAATTTGAATGGAGTAGATGGTCCTCAAGCTTGTGGTCCATTGGGCTATATGGTACCAGATGCACAATATGCTGATATGGTTGTTGCTATTACTAATAACTTAGTTCCTTTTCCTTGTAATAATATTAGTATAAATCAAAACCATGTTGATTATGTTGTGCATATTGAAGAACCAATTGGTGATCCTGAGGGAATTGTTTCAGGTACTACTAGAATTACTCGTGATCCTATAAGATTAAAAATAGCTAAATCATGTGTAAAAGTTATTGAAGAATCTGGATTACTTAAAGATCGATTTAGTTTTCAAAGTGGTGCTGGAGGTATAAGTTTAGCAGTTACTCAATTTTTAGGAAATCGTATAGAGGAGCTAGGTATAAAAGGCTCTTTTGGCATGGGTGGTTCAACAGAAGCTTTAGTTAATTTACTAGAAAAGGGATTATTTAATCGAATTCTTGATGTTCAAGCTTTTGATATAGTAGCTATTCAATCTTTAAAAAATAACCCAAATCACATAGAAATCGGAGCTTCACAATATGCTAATATTCATAGTAGTGGTGCTGCTGTAAATGTTCTTGATACTGTTGTTTTAGGAGCAACAGAGATTGATGTAAATTTCAATGTGAATGTTGTAACAGAATCTGATGGTCGTATTTTACATGGTATAGGTGGACACCAAGATACTTCTGAAGGTGCTAAATTAGCTATAATTGCTGTTCCATTAATACGTGGTCGTAATCCTGTAGTAGTTGATAATGTTACAACTATAACAACACCAGGTATGAATGTAGATGTAGTAGTAACTGATTATGGTATAGCTCTAAATCCTCAAAGTGAATATTATAATAAAATCAAAAAAGTTTCAAGTTTAAACATCAAAAAAATCGAAGAACTTAGGGATATAGCTTATTCCTTATGTGGAGGACCTCCTGAGGCTATCCCATTTGAAGATCGTATTGTTGCTATTATTGAGCATAGAGATGGCACTGTTCTTGATGTTGTTCGACAAATTAGGGAGTGATAATTTTTATTTAATTATTTGACAATCTTTCAAATTATTGGACATGATTAATATTGAATGACAAAGAGTCAATAAAGAAAAAAATACTTGAATTAAAAGAAAATAAATGGTTAAAACAAATTAGTTTAGTAAAAAAATATAAAGTCAATTTAATCTCTTACAAATTCAATATTCCATCTTGGCCAAAATCTTCATTGGCTATTATTAAAGCCTTTAATAATAGCTTATCTGATTTTCAAAAATATCTCATTATAAATAGTATTCCATTTGATTTAAGTTCTGTTGAGGAAACAGAATTAGGTCCAACAGCTATTATAATAACAAAATATTCTGCTGAGAAATTAAAGGAACTAACAATTATTTTTGAAGAAAATTATCCTATTGGTCGTTTACTTGATATAGATGTAATGAATCAAAAAGGTGTTTATTTAGATAGAGAAATTAAACGTAAATGTCTTCTATGTGATGATTTATCTATTGACTGTATGCAATTAAAAAAACATGATCCAATAGAAGTTAGAAAATTTTTTGATAAACAAATTCAACAATTTAATACAACAAATTATTGAACAATTATTACTTCCTCAAAAATAGATGTGTCATTAACTAGAAAATTAATTAATTCCAAGTAATAATTGAGAGCATCATATGCTTTTTCTCTTAATCTAAATTTACTGGAAATTGTTAAAACATTTATCATGCTTAATCCGATAACTTGGACTCCTGATTCAATTATATTAACTAAAAACATTATCCAAACAGGCTTATTTTTATCATAAAAGGAATCTCTTGGATATGTTCGAGCAAAAATTGCTTTTGCCTTTCCACTAAATTCTTCACCCATTTCATTTAATATTGTTTCAGCTTTTAAAACTCGTAATTTATTAAATGCTTTATTTTTCATGGCTTTTTCTAAACGAACAATCCAATCATATCTTAAAACAATTGAACTCATTTCATCATTTTCTAGAAAAGTCCAAATTGGACAGAATTGATGTCTTTCTTGTCCTAAAATTTTCTCTGGCAACATGACTGTCCAAAGTTTTTCACGTAATAACATCATATCTATTCTAACTGGACCTTTTCGAAAAGTTTCTCTGTCTGCTGAAGCTTGTGCTTCTTCTTGCATTTGCTTTAATTTTCTTTCAGCTTTTATTTTAGAATAAACCGTTCCTTCTAAAACAACCATTCCTAAATGTTTGATTATTATTTGTGATAATTGTGGCAAAGGTAATTGTGTAACTGTTTTTAACCATTCAAGATTTACTTCATCTTGATCACCTATTAGATTTTTAATATTATCAATCATAGCTTGATTGATTGTATTAGACA
>JAEOUJ010000007.1 GCA_016839405.1 Candidatus Gerdarchaeota archaeon
AGTTTGAATTATATTTGAGTCTATTGTTTCAATGAATTTCAATGCATCATCTAATTCTGTAGAACGGTATATTAAAGCAACAACTAATCGACGTTTTGGATCTTTCATTAAAGGCTGAACAGAAAATTGAATGAATTCTTCTGGATATCTTCCAGTTCCAGAAGCTAAAATTAATCCATTTGGTCTAAGATCCCTACCATCAAATGTTAGATTTGTTGCATTTTCTTGATAGCTTTTGTTAATTAAATCACTTACTGGTATTTGTGAAAATATTTCAAATTTTGATGCTAAATCCATAACAACAGTAGCTGTGAGAGCATTTTCACCCATTACTTTTTCATAGAAATCATAAGCGTCTCTGAATAGAGGAAGAATATTATCACTTGGTTGTGCATCAATTACAAATCCTTTTTTTGAATAGATTATCAAAGATTGTGGGTCACTTTTAGGCCTTAAAAGAAATTCATTTAATGGTCCTTGAGGTGTTGGTAATTGACGTGTTTTTTGTGTGTAGTCACGTTGTAATGCTAGGTCCACAATAGCATTAGCATCAATATCAGGTCCAACTTGTATTAAATGCTTAAAGATTACATGTGATCGTTCTATTTTAAAATTCATATGTAACATTTCCTCAAGAGTAAATTTCGATTACAATAGATGATTTCTTGATATATTATTATTTTAATCATTCTTATTGTTTTATTATTGTTAAGTTTAATCCATCAAATGATTATTTTGTTTTTTATTCAATACATTTAATAAAGAGAGTGATATTTTCATACGGGATAAATCATGGTCACCAGTAAAATAAAACATGTATTCATTAAATTTCTTCAACCAATTTTTGCTTTTTTTGGAAAGCTAGGTATTCATCCTAATGTTTATACTATATTTGGTCTTATCTTATCAGTAACTGCAGGAGTAATGATAGCATTAGATAAATTTATTCCAGCAATAATTTTGTTATTTTTTGGATCTATAATGGATTTCCTTGATGGAAATGTTGCTAGATATTTAGGTATAGCTTCAAAACAAGGAGGATTTCTAGATAGTATTTTAGATCGAATAAGTGATATGGCAGTTTTAGCAGGATTTGTGATAGGTGGACATGTTGATGTTATTACTGGAACTATAATGATTATTGCCTCAATTATGATTAGTTATATTCGAGCAAAAGGAGAAAGCTTAGGAATTAAAAAA
Organism: Candidatus Gerdarchaeota archaeon; assembly: GCA_016839405.1. Next base: position 1,201 of record JAEOUJ010000007.1, read on the forward strand.
ATGGCTGTTGGATTAATGGAGCGTACTGAAAGGTTATTTTTCATTGGGCTTTTTATGATTGTTGCTTTAGCTTCTCCAAATTTCAAAACAGGAGTAGTTTTTTCAGTTGGTATAATTACTGGCACTGGATTTTCTATTAGTTATATGGTTATTACTTTCTTATGCATAATAACAGCTTTACATCGATTTATCTATTGCTTAATTCAATTAAGAAAAGAATCTAAATTAGAAAATAATTCAGAAAATTTTGAAAATCAAAAATCCGAGCATATAAAGAAAGACATACAGTAGGAAGAAATGATGTCCCCCGACACACTAACACGCCAATATCATTGAAGAGAGTTGTTCTTTCTCTATTGTGTTCTCTCGAGGCGGGAGTGATGATCATTTCCTCGGGTTGAAAATAGCTAATTTGTGTAGGCGACTCGGGTTGACTATTTCTTCATAGCTAAGCGAGAAGCTTGAACTTAGAAATGAGCCGTTTAAAGTCGTCGATAGCCAAAGCTATTTTCAAATGAGTCAGGTGTGCGCCTGCCCTTGCATCAACGGTCATTGCAAGAAAAATCCAGCTACCGTCAACCCTCTGGTTAGGCTTAACCCATCATCAAATAATTAATAGCTAAAATAAGTTATTAATTTTTACTTTAATAAAAAAAGAAATTGAAGGTTAGCTCAAAGCTGAACCACAATTATTACAAAATCTATCCTCTGGTTTTACCATTGAACCACAATATTGACAATATCCTTGATTTGCAGATAGTGGTTTTATGCCTGAGATAGCTTCTTCATGTTCTGACAAACCAGATGATGAAACTGGAGTAACAGCAATAGGTGGTTGTCCAGATACTTCTAAAATCATAACATCCCCACTTTCAGGATCAAAGGATGCTTTTAATCTACCTTCAGTTCGCAAGTCAACAATAATTTCCTTTACATCATTTTGTTGCATTTTAA
>JAEOUJ010000063.1 GCA_016839405.1 Candidatus Gerdarchaeota archaeon
ATGAAACAATTGTTCCATTTGTTGTTGTATAAGTACCTGTTGATAAGGTTGGGATTGTGCTTGGATTTTGATTAATTATATAATAATAACCTGTAATGCCATTTACATCAACTGGAACAGACCAATTGAAAACAGGTTGATTATCATTGTACCAAAGAGCTTCATTTGGATGACTTGTTGAGCTAATAGTTGGTTCATAAATTGTGCAATCATAATGTGTTGTTAAGAAAGGATCACCTAAAATACACATGCCATAGAACCATTCTAGAGGATATCCTCCATGATTATAACCAGATATTCCTTGGAACCAATCATGTAATGCTTGACCAATTGTATTATTTTGACCAATTGAATTATAGAAACTTGTTCCATCTAACATTCCACCAGTTTTAGTTGATCCAATAACACCTATAGAATAAGAACTTGAAAAAAGATAGGTTGTTGCTAAGCAATCAACTCCTGTCCAATCAGCTCCATGACAACAGAAAAGATTGTAAAAATTATATGTTGGTTGTGTGGCATGAATTTGAGCAGCAGTTACTGTTCCTTCACCTATTCCGCCTGGACCAAAATAGTGTTGTGAGGGAGCTATCCCACTATGAGCACACAAATGAGCCCATTCATAATCTTGAATTATTCGTGTTAACCAATCAGCAGCTGTTGTTGATGTGGTTGGTGTATGAACATCTGTTCTTGTTGAATAAGCATTGTCAAGCCAAGCAGGCCAATTGTCATAAGTTCCATCAGCCCATAATTTCCAATCGTCATCAATATATGTTATAGCTTGGTGAGTTCTAGATATTCCTCCTTTACGATAACTGTTGATTTTATTTAATTGATTAGCAATATTCTGAGGATTAGATAAACTACCTAAAGTTCTAGTAGTTGCATCGATTCTTCCCACATAAATTTCAGGATAAATATCACCAGTACCAGCATTATGAATATCATAAATTCCATCACCAGGAGCTGAATCAGTCCAATTTCCGTCTAAATCCATTAAATAAAGATCACAAATGAAAGTTTCAGCTGAAAAGCTTGGATTCGCTGGATGATAAAATTGAGCATAAGGAATATTACCAATTAATACAACACCTGAAATAGAATTTGTTGTATACCAATTTTGTAAGAATAGTTTAACTTGTTGAACAGTACCAATTGCTGAAGTATGCAAAAGTACTTGATATCCTGTATCTTCTAAATCCTTTTTATACTGGTTAATTGGGTTTTGAATCAACGACCCAACAGCCCAAATTGCTGGATCTACAATTATACCAATTGTTTCACCATTACTATTAGGAGTAATTATATTGTTATTCCTAATTTCAACATCAAAATCAAAACTAATACTCACTTTTCCTTCTGTTTTACTTGGATTAGCTAGAAATACACCCATTGTAGACAGAATTAATAGAGTGATTAAAAATACCTTTACTGAGCGTTTTATAGTAATCATGAATGAATAATTACGAATTCCTTTTTTATACTTTTATAAATAGGTAATGATTACAGGTAATTTTCAATTAATAAATAAAAAACCTATAATTTACTTATATTTGCTATACTACTCAACATTAATTAACTACTAAGTATTATTTATGCCGATAAAAATGAGGATTTATCTATGAGTCTAGATAAAGTATTCAAATTGATTGAAGAGCGAAAAGAAAAAGCTATTCAAGATCTCGCTGAGTTTATTGCTATACCATCTGTTTCAGCTAAAGAAGAATTTCTAGTTGAAGCAGCTGAATTTTCAGCTAAGTTACTAAAAGAAAATGGTTTTGAAGTTAAAATCTATGAAACAGGTGGGGGACCAGTTGTTACTGGTTTTATGGATGTTGGTGCAAAAAAAACTTTAATGTTCTATGATCATGCTGATGTTCAACCAGCAGAACCATTTGAACTTTGGGACTCTGAACCCTTCAAATTAGATGTAAGAGATAACCGACTTTGGGGCAGAGGTACAGCTGATAATAAAGATGAAATTGTATGCAGAGTCAATGCCATTAGAGCATATCTTGATGCTGGTTTGAAATTACCCTGCAATATAAAATTCGTTATTGAAACTGAAGAAGAAAGTAGTAGTAAAAATTTGACAAAATATTTTGAACAAGATATTGATTTCTTCAAAAATGTTGATGGTTGTATTTGGGAATTTGGTGGTAGTAATAGAGAAGAAATACAAGAATTTATTCTTGGTGTTAAGGGAATTCTTTACGTACAATTATCTGTGAAATTAATGAATATTGATTCTCATTCTGCTAGTGCTACTCATTTGCCAAATGCTGCTGAGAGATTACTTCAAGCGATTAGTATTTTGAAGGACAAAGATGGAAAAATACTCGTACCGCAATTTTATGATGATATTGATGATATTACTGTTGAAGAATTGGAAGTTATAAAGAAATATAATTTCTATCCTGATGAAATGAAGAAGCATTATGGCATTGAAAACTATAGATATGACATGTCTGATGATGAAGCTAAAATAGCTTATTTTACCAAGCCTACATGTAATATTTGTGGTATAACAAGTGGATATCAGGGTAAAGGTGGTAAAACAGTTATACCTAAGGAAGCATCAGTCAAAATTGATTTTCGATTGGTTAAAAATCAGAATCCAAATAAAATTCTGAAAAATTTAAGAAAATATCTCGATGATAATGGTTTTTCAGATATAAAAATCGATTGGTCAAATGGATATCCACCATCTAAAACTTATGTTAATGATGAATTTGTTAAACTATGTAAACGGGCAAATAAAAAAGTCTATGGACATGAAGCTTCAATTCAATCAACTTCGGGTGGTTCTGGACCTATGTATCTTTTTGGAGATCATATGCCAGTTGTTTCTTTAGGTTGTGGTCATGCAAATACTAATTCTCATGCTCCAAATGAAAATATCTACATAAAAGATTTCATCAATGGTATGAAAATGATTACTACATTGATTGAAGAATTTAGAGACTGGAAGTGAAATAATAAATTTAAAATGATGATGATTTAATCATTATCATTATTATTTTTCTAAATATGGTATAACACAGATGAATTTTACAATTTTAGATCCAATATTTTCATAACCATGTTTTTCATTTGGAGGCATATATATAGAATCTGATGCATTAACTTTTGATCTAGAACCATCTTCTGATATCAAATCCATTTCACCTTGTAAAATATAAATTTCATGTTCTTCTGGATGACCATGAATTCCTATTTTAGCTCCAGGTTCTAGTGTAAATAATCTCATGGCAAATCTTGGAGCACCTTGATCTTTACTAATCAACCATTGAATATTGGTTTTAGTTGAGCCATAATTTGTAACAGCTTCACTTTTAATAGAATCTATTTTTCGAATTAGCATTTTTTTACACCCATATCTTTTGTTTTTAACCTATAAATAATAAAAAGATTATGAAAATAATTGTTTAGAGCTGCTTTTTATAAGATTTATTTTTCGAATCTTTAATTAAAATTTCAACAGCTTTATTTAATGCTACAAAAATAACATTTGAGTAATGATTTTCCAACTTACGGTATGATTGCTTTTGTTTCTCTTTTAATTCTTCTAATGAACACCTGTTATATTTTCTTGCAAATGTTTCGAGCATAAAGCGAAAAATAATCATTTCACTTTGTTTGGGATCAACAATCATTGGTTGTTTAAAAGAATAACTCGTTTTACTGCTATTAATCATAGATTTATTTCTTTGATAGTAATTATCTCCCATAACCAATTACCTGTAAGATGTTTATAACTATTCAAAAAAAAATTTGGTGTGTGAAAAATTTAGTTATTAAAATTTTAAATGCAATTGTAAGAATTTGTTTACATAAAAATAGCTGAATTGTAATAATTATGATGATAATAAATAATTGAATTTATTTTTTATTATGTTTTTCATGTCGTTCCTCGAGACTATCCCATTTCCCACATTTACTACCCCATCTGGCTATTAATTTTTCATTTTTACGAATTTCTACAATCTCGCAAATATTTGAACATCCATCACATTCAAAACCTGATGTTTTGAAATTCATATCAGGAATATCCCATCCATAAAAAGCAGTCTCTCTTGGTC
>JAEOUJ010000008.1 GCA_016839405.1 Candidatus Gerdarchaeota archaeon
GAAACAAAACCAGTAACGTTAGGCATATTTGAAGTAAAGGAGCGTGCTTATTAATATGATAAAGAATGAAAAAACCTTCGTTATTTTTAGACAAAAAAGCTCAAATGGCAAATCCTACTATGAACGATTTAAAGTGCCTTTAATCCCAGGAATGACTATTTTAGATGCTTTATTCTATATACAAGATAATTATGACCATTCACTTGCATTTAGATATTCATGTCGAGGAGCAATATGCGGATCCTGTGGTATAACAATTAATAAATTTCCTCAATTAGCTTGCAAAACACAAGTTGAACCTATTGAATTGAAAAAACATCCAAGGGTGCTAGAACTCTCATTTGGTGAAATATCTAATTGGGATAAAGCGAGTGAAATTTTGATTGAACCTTTACCAAATATGAAAATTTTAAAAGATCTTATAGTAGATATGGAACCATTTTGGAAATTCTATAGAGAAATTAAACCCTACTTTGATAGAGAATTAAATGACATACAACCTGAATCTAAACAATCATTTGAAGATGCAAGAAGAATAGAACAACTCGTTTATTGTATTTTATGTGGTATTTGTTGGACTTGCCCAATTTCTGGTAAGAATAAAAATTACCTAGGACCCGCAGCGTTAGCAAAATCATATCGTTTCATAGATGACACCAGAATAACAAATAAACATAGAAAAGAAATTTATGAACGTGTTGTGAATGAAGATGGCGTTCCTGCATGTGAAAAAATCTTTGCTTGTAATGCTGTTTGCCCTAAAGAAGTTCAGCCAGGAAATGCTATTGATAAAATTAGAAAACTTGAGATAGAATAATATGACAAAGAAAACAAGATTAGAAAAAGACCTTCTTGGTGAATTGGAAGTACCAGTAAATGTTTATTGGGGGATAAACACTGAAAGAGCTTTAAGGAACTTTCAAATTAGTGATAAGCGATTTCCAGAAATTTTTATTTTATCATTGATTAAAGTCAAAAAAGCTTGTTTATTGGCAAATAAAAAATTGAAAGTTATTGATGCGAAAAAAGCCAATGCAATAGAACAAGCAACCGATGAAATCTTAGAAGATTGGAAATTTCTAGATCAATTTCCCTTAGATGTTTATCAATCAGGTTCAGGTACTCAAATTAATATGAATGCAAATGAAGTACTTGCTAATCGAGCAAATGAAATACTTGGATTTCCTAAAGGTAAAAAATCCCCTATTCATCCAAATGACCATATTAATAGAAGCCAATCAAGTAATGATGTAATACCAACAGTTATGCATTTATCAACTATTTATTCTTTAACCAAAAAATTACTACCTGTATTAGAATATTTATTAGAAAATCTTGAATCTAAAATTAAGGAATTCAAAGGTATTGTTAAAGTTGGTCGAACACATTTGCAAGATGCTATTCCTATACCTTTAGCAACAGAATTTGCTGTTTATAAAGAGCAAATATCAAAATCAATTAAACGTTTGAAGAATGCAATAGAGGAATTATTATTTTTACCAATTGGTGGCACAGCTTTAGGAACTGGACTTAATGCGCCAAAAAATTTCGATAAGGAAGTAGTAGAATATTTATCAAAATTAACTAATTTTTCATTTCGTATTAATCCAGTTAAAGCTGAAGGTATTTCATCACATAATTCATTTGTAAACCTCAGTGCAATATTAAGATCACTAGCTTTATCCCTTATGAAGATGGCTAATGATATCCGTTGGATGGGTAGTGGACCACGTGCTGGTTTAGGTGAATTAATTCTACCAGAAAATGAACCAGGTTCTTCAATAATGCCCGGGAAAATAAATCCAACACAATCTGAAGCTTTAATTCAAATATGTCTGCAAGTTATTGGTTATGATACAGCAATTTCATACGCTGAAGGATATAGTAGTATACTTGATCTTAATGTGGCTAAACCTATAATGATAGTAAATATACTTGAATCTATTGAAATTCTCTCAAATGGAATTACTTCTTTTATTAATAATTGTTTAATTGATTTAAAGGCAAATAAGGAATTTATAGCTAAAAAATTAGAACAAACATTAATGATTGTAACAAAACTTACACCTATTATAGGTTATGAAGAAGCAGGTAAAATTGCTAAATTAGCCTATGAAAAAGGAAAAAGCATCAAAGAAATAATCATAGAAGAAGGCTATGTCATCGAAGGCGATTTGGACAAAATTTTAGATCCCAATACAATGGTTTAATTGGTTGATATATAGGTGTAATATATGGATCCTTTAACTCATTTACTTATTGCATATTGTTTAATTTTCTGGATAAAGTATTTTAGAAAATTACCTACGAAATTTTTAATTCCATATTTAATTGGTTCTGTTATCCCTGATTTAGATTTAATTTTTAATGGTTTAGCCTATTATGCACCGAAACTATTTTGGCTAGAACACCGTGCAATGGGTCATAGTATTTTTGGTGTTATTCCATTTGTTCTTATTGTTGGTGCAATTCTTAACATCTCAAAAATAAAAAATGTTATTTGGTCTGATGAGAAATATCCTGATTTGAAATTTTGGTCATGGTTTGGCTTATTATCGATTTATATAGGTTCATTAGCACACATTTTAGCAGATTTCTTTGTGCCTACAGGTTTAATGTTATTTTTTCCCTTTTCATTTAAATGGTATGGTATAAAATTGCTTTCCACAAATAATATTCAAACAATTTTCGCAATTATTTTTGTAGTATCTGTTTGGCCATTAAAATGGAATAGGCAAAGACGTAATATAGCACTTAGCTTATTCATGATTGCTTTCACTTTCTATAGTTCCGTTAGATTAGCTGTTAATTTACGATCTAACAATCTATTTCAAGAGAAATATGGTCCTGGTTTATATTCAAGTAGTGAATATATTTTCACTTATAATATAAATTATAATATCTATAATGATACTGATCCTCAAAATAAAACCTATATAATCACAACAATTGATGGTATAAAACAAGAATTCATCAGTGAAGAATTTATACCTGAAATTAGAATTTTTGCTAATAAAACAGATTATCCTATGGCTATTTATTTATTAAATAAGACAAAAGAAAATAGTCATTATTACAGATTATTTCAAAAAAATCAAATTGTTTGTTCAAGGATTAATCAAGAAACAAATTCATCGTGGATTATTACTTGGTTTGCGCCTATAAGAGAAACAGAAACTAAACTAGAAAATCATTATGTAACGATTGGCAGTTCAACTGAAGTTATTTTCCATATTCAAAATGATGGAATTATTACAAAGATAATTCGACCATTTTCAGTTTAATTATTAATAATTGAAGAATTATAAATTCTTCACTTTGATTGTTCAATATAAGAATTAATAAGGTCTTTTGGTAATTTTAGTTTAATACCTTCTTCAACAACACTATCTAAGGTTTGGCTTGAGAAAAGAACTTCCATAGATTCATTTAATACATTAAAAATTGAATGATCAATTTCTACAACTATTTGGAATAAATCCTTCTCTATGTCACATAATTTATTTGGATCATCTTGTGTGTTATCAGATTGATCTATTATTTTTGTAATTTTGCCAATAGCTACATCATCAGCAGAAAAAGTCTTCTTACCTATCATTTCTGATATTGTAAACGTTCTTTCACAAGACATAGCTGAAACATCCTATCTTTTGTCTTAAGAATTTTTATTATTTTTATAGTAAATAAATGATTTGAATGTCCTAAATTTTAAGAAAAAATAATCTCACATATTTACTAATTTTTTTAATTAATAATGATGTATCATGAAATAAATATTATATTCATGTGGAATTTAATTATGAACAAATCATTGCTTAGAGATCAACTCCAGCATATTTCTAATATCTTAAATGAACGTGTTGCATTATATGGTAAAAGACAGTTAGAAACCAAAAGAGCAATTAAAGCAATGCACCGTGGCAATATAATACCCAGTTCCTTAATCTTACATAATGTGTTAGATGCTCATGTAAATTATCATATAAATCAAAATGGTCTAAAAACAATTAATGCGATTTTAGAAAATGACAAATTGTCTATTTCTGGTTTCTCTGATTTAGAGCAATTTTTCTCTTCCTCTAAAAAACTGATTGAAATTTTTTCTGACAATTTGATAAATTCTAAGCTTTTACCATTACCAAAGGAACAAACTCAAAAAATAATTATTTTATTATTTAATGCTGTTTTTAATTATAATGAAAATATAGAAAGACAAAATGTCTCATTTTATCTAAAATATTCTTACAAAATCTTAATTCAAGAAATTTTTAGAAAAATAGTTATATTAGATGATAATTACACTACAAAAATAATTCAGGACCTAAAAGATTATTATGATAACAAATAGGTTAGGCTATTTGATTTTGAAAATGCTCATGAAGATCAATAGTATTTTTAATGTTTTTTCCAATAAGATTTTCATAAAAAGCTATTTTTGATTGATTGATTTTTTCAATAATTGCTATACATGATTGTGAAACAAAATAATTTTTAAGCGATTTCAAAAAATGTTGTGAAAAATTTCTCAATGCAGAATATATTCGATTTTCTTGTTTAGTATTTAATTGTAAATTTTCTTTTCCTTGAAATAGATTCGCAGGTGAGAATTCATCTATTTTGTTTGTTTTTTGGTTTTGCACAATTACTTTTTTTGGTAATTTTTCCTCAAGATTCCATTCTACATTAACAATATTACCTAATTCACCTTCACTGGAATATATTTTTTTTCTAACACTCATTAATGATTTTATTATGTTTTCAGGTAGAGCTTTAAAATGGTTTAATCTCCACTTGATATAATCAATCAAATTTCGCACTACAAGTATGTTGAATTTAATTATCATTGATTGGGAGTTTTTTATTTCATAATTATAAAGAAAATTTAACATAATATTAGAATCAGTTATTTGAGATTCTTTGAAACGATGATAACCAAAAAAAACATCAGATTCAATTTGATTAAAGAAATAATCGATTATTGTTTGAAGATCCTTATTTGA
>JAEOUJ010000064.1 GCA_016839405.1 Candidatus Gerdarchaeota archaeon
AAAAATACTTTCTGTAAGAGTGATTTTGCTATCATCCCTTTCAGCTACTCGACCAAATAAATCAGTTTGTATTGAACCAACTTTTGGTTTGTCATTAGTTTCTACTGAAGATTCACTATTTGTTTGAACCTCTAAATATAATAGAATCTCTTTAGCACGATTAATAACAGCATCTGGCATTCCAGATAATTTTGCCACTTGAATGCCATAACTCTTATCAGTACCTCCTTTTACTATTTTGTAAAGAAAGAGGATTTTGTCTTCTTTTTTCTTAACTTCAATGTGATAATTTTTAACTCGTTCAAGATATTTTTCTAAGTCAATAAGCTGATGATAATGAGTAGCAAAAAGTGTTTTAGAGCCAAGAGTTTTTGAATTATGTAAATATTCTGCTACAGCCCAAGCTATACTTACACCATCAAAAGTAGAAGTACCTCTACCAATTTCATCAAGAATAATCAAACTTCTATCTGTTGCATTATTTAGGATATTTGCTGTTTCATTCATTTCAACTAAGAATGTTGATAATCCTTTAGAAATATCGTCAGAAGCGCCGATTCTTGTAAATATTTTATCTACTATTCCAATCGCAGCTTTCTGTGCAGATACAAAACAACCAATTTGAGCCATTAAGACCATTAAAGCTACCTGTCTGATATAGGTTGATTTTCCAGACATATTTGGTCCAGTAATAATTAATAGCTGATCAGTTTTATTATCCATAAAAACATCATTAGGGATGAAAGGATGATCAAGAGGCATCTTTTCAACAACTGGGTGCCTACCTTGTTGGATATTTATTCTAAGAGAATTATTTACAGTAGGTCGAATATAATTATTATTTCTTGAAACTTCTGCAAAAGTAACCAAACAATCTAATTCAGCAATTTTCTCTGCATTTGTTAAGATTTTATTAATAACACCATGAACCTCTTCCCTAATTTCACAAAAGAGTTTATACTCAAGTTCATTTATTTGGTCTTTTGCATTCAGTATTTTCGTTTCATAATCCTTTAATTCTGGGGTTATAAAACGAATCCCGGAAGTTACCTCGTGTTTTTGAACATATGTCTCAGGAACAAGATTAAGATAATTCTTGCTTATTTGCAAATAATACCCAAGAACGCGATTAAATTCAACTCGAAGCGCTTTTATTCCTGTTTTTGTTTTTTGATCCAACTCATAATTGATAATCCACTTTCTCCCACCCTCAGAAATCTCCCGTAAATCATCTAGCTCCTTATTATATCCGGATTTTATTATTCCACCATCTCTTATTGTTGCTGATGGATTTTCTTTAATTGATTCTTCTATTTTTTTTACTAAAACCTTCAATGGATCAAGTTCTTTATCTATTTTCTTGATATTTGCAGATTCCAACTCTTTTAGAATTTTTTTAATTTGAGGTATTACATTTAATGAATTTTTAATTGAAATTATATCTCTAGCATTTGCACGTCTAAGTGAAATTTGGCTAGCCAATCGCTCAAGATCTTGAATGGTTTTAAGTATAGAGCGAAGATCTTCCCTAGCAAATGAATTATTAACAAATTCCTCAACAGCATCTAAACGTAAATTAATTGCTGCTTGATCAATTAGTGGTCTTCTGATTGTTCGACGAATAAACCTACCACCCATTGAAGTACAACTTTTATCAAGGATTTCAATAAGAGTGCCTTTACCAGAACCATCTCTAACATTCTTAATTAATTCTAAACTTTTGAAAGAAGTTGGATCTATAACCATATAACCTTTAGTTGAATAAAGAGACATATTACGAATATTTTCCAAGTCAGTTTTTTGTGTCTCATTCAAATAATCCAATAATGCTCCAGCAGCTGATACAGCTAATGGTTTATCTTCACATCCAAAACCTTCAAGGGTTTTTATTTTGAAATGTTCTGTAAGAAGTTGATAAGAACTTTCAAAAGAATACCTATATGGTTCTAGATTGGAAACCATTACACCATCAATTGTTTCAAAGACTAAATCAGGTATGTTATTTTTTTCAGGCACCAAACATTCAGTTGGATCTATTCTGGAAAGCTCAATTAATAGATCAGATAATGCTTTATTATCAGTAAAATGTGTAACTCGAAATTCTCCAGTAGATATATCAGCTAATGCTAGACCAAATTTTTTGCCTTTTTCAAAGATAGAAATAATATAATTATTTTCACTTGATTC